>JBEBDJ010000181.1:0-23378 GCA_041157045.1 Pseudomonadota bacterium | reverse complement strand
CAGGCGCCCACGGTGCTGGTCAACATGAGCAACATCGCCTGGTTTGGCGACACCGTGGCCATTGACCAGCACCTGGCCATTTCGCGGCTGCGCGCCATGGAGCTGGGGCGACCGGTGATCCGCGCCACCAACACCGGCGCCACGGCCCTGATCGATGCGCGCGGCCAGGTGCAAGACCGGCTGCCCGTCTTTGTGCGCGGCAGCTTGCGCGGGGTGGTGCAGGGCCAGCAGGGCCTGACCCCGTTTGCCCGCTGGGCCGCGCCGGCCGGGCAACTGCCACTGGCCTTGCTGGCGCTGGCGCTGGCCCTCTGGGGCTTGTGGCCCCGCCGGCGCGACTGAATTCCTGCCCGGCGCCTGCTGGAGCCACTAAAATGAAGGGTTTGCGCTGGCAACCGTTGGTTGCTGGCGACTGCCGCAACGCTCAGCCTGCCCGCACGCAGGCAAGGACACGGGCCCATGCTCACTTTCCAGCAAATCATTCTCAAGCTCCAGGCCTACTGGGACGCCCAGGGCTGCGCCCTGCTGCAGCCCTACGACATGGAGGTCGGGGCCGGGACCTCGCACACCGCCACCTTTTTGCGCGCCATCGGCCCCGAGCCCTGGCGTGCGGCCTATGTGCAGCCCTCGCGCCGCCCCAAGGACGGTCGCTATGGCGAGAACCCCAACCGCCTGCAGCACTACTACCAGTACCAGGTGGTGCTCAAGCCGGCGCCGGCCAACATCCTCGAGCTCTACCTGGGCTCGCTGGAGGCGCTCGGTTTTGACCTCAAGAAAAACGACATCCGCTTTGTCGAGGACGACTGGGAGAACCCCACCCTGGGCGCCTGGGGCCTGGGCTGGGAGGTCTGGCTCAATGGCATGGAGGTGACGCAGTTCACCTACTTCCAGCAGGTGGGCGGCATCGACTGCAAGCCCATCACCGGCGAGATCACCTACGGCCTGGAACGCCTGGCCATGTACCTGCAAGGCGTGGACAACGTCTACAAGCTGCAGTGGACCGATGGCCTGACCTACGGCGATGTGTACAAGCAAAACGAGATCGAGCAATCGACCTACAACTTTGAGCACTCGGACGTGGACTTTCTGTTCACCGCCTTTGGCGCGCACGAGAAGCAGGCGCAGCACCTGATGCAGGCGCAACTGGCGCTGCCGGCCTACGAGCAGGTGCTCAAGGCGGCGCACACCTTCAACCTGCTGGACGCGCGTGGCGCGATCAGCGTGACCGAGCGGGCCGCCTACATTGGCCGCATCCGCAACCTTGCGCGCGGCGTGGCGCAAAGTTATTACGACAGCCGTGAACGGCTGGGCTTTCCGATGGCCCCGCGCGAATGGGTGGCCCAATTGCAGAAAAAGGCGGCGTGAACATGACGGCATCGAATCTTCTGGTCGAACTCTTTGTCGAGGAGCTGCCGCCCAAGGCCTTGCAACGCCTGGGCCAGGCCTTTGCCTCGGTGCTGGTCGAGCAGCTGCAGGCGCAAGGCCTGTGCGCCGCCGACACCGCCTGGCGCGCCTTTGCCTCGCCGCGGCGCCTGGCGGTGCATGTGCAGGCGGTGCTGGCCAAGGCGGCCGATCGCGCCGTGCAACAAAAGCTGATGCCGGTGAGCGTGGGCCTGGACGCGCAGGGCCAGCCCACCCCCGCACTGCTCAAAAAGCTGCAGGCCCTGGGCGCCAACACCCAGGACCTGACGGCCCTGCTGGCGCAGCTGCAGCAGCGCCCCGACGGCAAGGCCACCGCGCTCTTCTACGACAGCCAGGTCAGCGGCGTGGACCTGAGCGCCGGCCTGCAAAAAGCGCTTGACGAGGCGCTGGCGCGCCTGCCCATTCCCAAGGTCATGCAGTACCAGCTCGAGCGCGACTGCGAGCTGCCGGGCTGGAGCAGCGTCAACTTTGTGCGCCCGGCGCACGGCCTGGTGGCCTTGCACGGCGAGCAGGTGGTGCCGGTGCGTGCCCTGGGCCTGAGCGCGGGTCGTGTCACCAAGGGGCACCGCTTTGAGGCCGCGGCCGAGCAGCTGGTGCTCGACCATGCCGACGCCTACGAGCGCCTGCTGCTCGAGCAGGGCGCGGTGGTGGCCAGCTTTGAGGCGCGGCGCGACGAGATCGTCCGCCAGCTGCAGGCCGCGGCCGCGCAGGTGGGCGGCGGCGTGCGCCCGATCGAGGACGCGGCCCTGCTCGACGAGGTCACGGCCTTGGTCGAGCGCCCCAATGTGCTGATCTGCGCCTTCGAGCCCGAGTTTCTGGCGGTGCCGCAAGAGTGCCTGATCCTGACCATGAAGGCCAATCAGAAGTACTTCCCGCTGCTGGACGCGCAGGGCAAGCTCAGCCACCGCTTCCTGGTGGTGAGCAACATCCGTCCGGACGACGCGAGCGCGGTGATTGGCGGCAACGAGCGCGTGGTGCGCCCGCGCCTGGCCGATGCCAAATTCTTCTTTGATCAGGACCGCAAGAAGACGCTGGCGTCCCGCGTCGATGGCCTGGCCAAGGTGGTCTATCACAACAAGCTGGGCACGCAGGGCCAGCGCATGCAGCGCGTCTGCCAGATCGCGCAGGGCATCGGGCAGATGCTGGGCGGCGCCGAGCTGGCCGCGCAGGCCGAGCTGGCCGCGCGCCTGGCCAAGACCGATCTGCTGACCGATATGGTGGGCGAGTTCCCCGAGTTGCAAGGCATCATGGGCGGCTACTACGCGCGCCACGACGGCCTGCCCGAGGCGATTGCCCAGGCCATCGAAGACCACTACAAGCCGCGCTTTGCCGGCGACGAGCTGCCGCGCCAGAGCGTGGGCACGGTGGTGGCCCTGGCCGACAAGCTCGAGACCCTGGTGGGCATGTTCGGCATTGGCAACCTGCCCAGCGGCGACAAGGACCCCTTTGCCCTGCGTCGCCACGCCCTGGGCGTGGTGCGCATGCTGATCGAGCGCCAGCTGCCGCTGGACCTGGGCGCGCTGTGCCGGCTGGCCGCGGCGGCCTTTGGCGAGCTGATCACCGACCCCACCCAGGCCCTGAGCGATTTTGTCTACGACCGCCTGGCCGGCAACCTGCGCGAGCAGGGCTATAGCGCGCAAGAGGTCGACGCCGTGCTGGCCCTGCGCCCCGAGCGCCTGTCGGATGTGGCGCAGCGCCTGCAGGCGGTGCGCGCCTTTGTGGGCCTGCCCGAGGCGGCGGCCCTGGCCGCGGCCAACAAGCGCATCGGCAACATCCTGAAAAAGGCCGGCGAGGTGGACGCCCACGTCAACCCGCAGCTGCTGCGCGAACCCGCCGAGCAGGCCTTGCACGCCGCGCTGCTGCAGGTGCTGCCGCAGGCCGAGGCGCGCTTTGCGGCCGGCGACCTGGCCGGCAGCCTGCAGGCGCTGGCGGCGCTGCGCACCCCGGTCGATGCCTTCTTTGACGGGGTGATGGTCAATGCCGACGAGATGGACCTGCGCCTGAACCGCCAGGGCCTTCTGAAGATGTTGCATGTGGCCATGAACCGCGTGGCCGATCTGGCCCGGCTGGCCGCTTGAGACACGCCGCTGCCATGAACACCCGCCTGGTGATCCTGGACCGCGATGGCACCATCAACCGTGCCAGCGATGTGTTCGTCAAAAGCCCACAGGAATGGGAGCCCCTGCCGGGCGCCCTGCAGGCCATTGGCCGCCTGGGGCATGCGGGTGTGCATGTGGTGGTGGCCACCAACCAGTCGGGCCTGGGCCGGGGCCTGCTCGACATGGCGGCGGTCAACGCCGTGCATGCGCACATGCAGCGCCAGCTGGCGGCGGCCGGTGGGCGCATCGATGCGGTGTTCTTGTGCCCGCACGCCCCCGACGAGGGCTGCCAATGCCGCAAGCCCGCGCCGGGTTTGTTGCTGCAGATTGGCGAGCGCTATGGCGTGGACCTGGCCCAGGTGCCATATGTGGGTGACAGCCTGCGCGACATGCAGGCCGCGCACGCCGCCGGCTGCATGCCGCACCTGGTGTGCACCGGCCGTCATGCCGATCTGGCCCACCTGGCCGGGCAGCTGGCGCCCGAACCCTTCCCCCCGGGCACCCGGGTCCACGCCAACCTGGCCGACTGCGTGGCGCACCTGCTGGGCGAGACCCCCGAGCCTGTTTCTGAAAGCCGCCCATGACCGTGATCCATGTTTTGCGCTCCGTGCTGCACCTGTTGTGGATGGCGGTGACGGTGGTGCCCTGGGCGCTGGCGGTGCTGCTGGCCTCGCTGTTTCTGCGCCCCACCGCCCTGTACTGGATGTGCGTGGGCTGGCTGAGCGTGGCCGTCAAGGGCGGCACCGCCATCCTGGGCATCCACAACCGCGTGCACGGGTTTGAGAACCTGCCCCAGGGCAAAACCGATCCGGCGGTGCTGTTGGTCAAGCACCAGTCCACCTGGGAGACCTTTGCCCTGCCCACGCTGATGCCGCATCCGCTGGCCTATGTGTTCAAGCGCGAGTTGTTGCGCGTGCCCTTTTTTGGCTGGGCCATGGGGCGGCTGGACATGATCCACATCGACCGCAGCCAGCGCGCACAGGCCTTCAACAAAGTGGTGACCCAGGGCCGTCGCCTGATGGCGCAGGGCGTGTGGGTGATCATGTTTCCCGAGGGCACGCGCATCGACCGCGGTCAGCGCGGCCAGTACAAGACCGGCGGCACGCGCCTGGCCATCGAGGCGGGGGTGCCGGTGATCCCGATTGCCGTCACCTCGGGTCGCTGCTGGCCGCGGCGCGCCTTCATCAAGCGCCCGGGCGTGGTCGACATCTCGATCGGGCGGCCCATTTCCAGCGCCGGGCGGCAACCCGAGGAGCTGATGGCCGAGGTCGAGGCCTGGATCGAGGCCGAGATGCGCCGCCTCGACCCCGAGGCCTACCCCGTCAGCGACGCCCGCTGAGCGATTCACCATGGCGCGCTCGCCGCTGCAACTGGTGCTGGACTTCTTCACCGGGGGCCCGGTGAGTCCGGCCGCGCCCGCTGCCGCGCCGCCATCTCCTGCCAATCCAGCGCCGCAGACCGGGCACGATGCCCTGGCGCCAGCGCCCATGGCGCCCCCCCCGCGCGAGGCCCCACCGGGTCCGGCCTGGGTGCACCCGCTGGCCAACCGCGAGCTGATGGTGCAGGGCATGCGCCTGGGCTACCGCTTTGAGCGCTCGCGCCGGCGCACCATTGGCCTGACGATTGCCCCCGAAGGTTTGGTCGTGCGCGCACCCGGCTGGGTGCCGCTGCGCGAGGTGGATGCGGCGGTGCACGAGCGCGGGGCCTGGGTGCTGGCCAAGCTGCAGGCCCAGCACGAGCGGCGCCACCGCGCCCTGGCGCAGGCCCTGCGCTGGGAGGCCGATGCGCTGGTGCCCTATGTGGAAGGTCCGTTGCGGCTGGCGCTGGCGCAGGGGCGACGCAGCGGCCTGGGCGAGCCCGAGCCGGGGGCCACCCCCGGGGGCTTGCCGGTGCGGGCCTTGTACCTGAACCTGCCGCCGCTGGCGGGCACACAGCAGATCCGCGAAAGCGCCGAGGCCTGGCTGCGGCGCCAGGCGCGGCCGCTGTTTGAGGCACGCCTGAACCATTTTGCGCCGCAGCTGGGCGTGCAGTGGCAACGCCTGTCGCTCTCGAGCGCGCGCACCCGCTGGGGCAGCGCCAGCAGCGACGGCCACATCCGCCTGAACTGGCGCCTGGTGCACCTGCCACTGGCGCAGCTGGACTATGTGGTGGTGCACGAGCTGGCGCACCTGCGGGTGATGAACCACAGCCCGCGCTTTTGGGACACCGTGGGCGAGGTCATGCCCGACTGGCGCGAGCGGCGTGCGCGCCTGCGCGAGAGCCCGCTGGCCGTGCTGGACGAATGAACCGTGACCCGCTGGCGCGGCGCTCAGGCGCCAAAGCGCCAGCAGCCCTGGGCGTCGCGCTCGCGGCGCACATCGCCCGCGTGCCAGAGGTGGTTCAGATGCGCCACCGCCTCGCCCACCGCAAAGGTCATCTGCTGGGCATTGAGGGCGCGCTCGAACAGCACCGGCAGCAATTCCACCGCCGTGCGCGGCGCTTGCGCGCAGGCCCCGCGCAGGGCCTCCAGGCGCTGCGCATGGTGGGCCTGCAGCTGCGCCAGGCGACCCAGCGCCCCCACAAACGGTCGCCCGTGCGAGGGCAGCACCAGGGTGTCCGGGGCCAGGTCTTCCATGGCGCGCAGGCTGTTCAAGAAACCGGCCAAGGGATCGGCGTCGGGCTCGGAGGGCCAGACGCTCACATTGCTCGAGATGGAGGGCAACAGCATGTCGCCGCTGATCATCAGCGAATCGGCCGCCGCATGCAGGGCGATGTGCGCGGGCGAGTGGCCCAGGCCCAGGCGGCAGGTCCAGTCGCGACCGCCCATGTGCAGGACCATGCCGGGTGCCAGCGGCTGCGCCAGCGGCGGCAGGCCGGGCACCATCTTCGGGTATTCGGATTTGCGCGCGCGCAGGGCCTCCAGGCCGTCGAGCGGCCAGCCATGGGCGCGATAAAACGCCACCCCTTCCTCGGTGCCAAAGCTGTTGCTGCCGCCCAGGTTGTCAGCGGCGATGCGGTACTCGACCGGGTGCATGGCCAGCGGGGCCTGCCAGGTCTGGCACAGCCATTGGGCGCAGCCCACATGGTCGGGGTGCAGGTGCGTGATCAGCACGCGCTCGATGGGCAGGCCCTGCAGCGTCGACCCCAGCACCGCCTGCCAGTCGGCGCGCGTGCCCGGGTTGTCGATGCCGGCGTCGACCACCGTCCAGCCCGTCGGGCCCCGCAGCAACCAGAGGTTGATGTGGTCCAGCGCAAAGGGCAGCCGCATGCGCAACCAATGCACACCCGGCGCCACCTCCAGCGTGTGGCCGGGCGCGGGCAGGGCGTCGCCAAACGGATAGTGCAAAGCGGCCGGAGCAGTAGAGGACATGCAGGGGAGAACTTGGTTTAGGATTCGCTATTGACGTTAACGTTAACGTCAATACCATTCTAGGGGGCGCATGCCGTGGTGGCTGTCGCCCTTGTGCCCGCAAGGAGTTGGCCCATGGCCCAGAGTTACAGCATCAGCGATCTGGCGCGCGAGTTCGATCTGACCACGCGTGCGATCCGCTTCTACGAGGACATGGGGCTGCTCCAGCCCCAACGGTCCGGTCCGGGCGGGCGCAACCGGGTCTACTCTGCGCGCGACCGCACGCGCCTGAAGCTCACCTTGCGCGCCAAGCGCCTGGGGCTGTCGCTGACCGAGGCCAAAGACCTCATCGACATGTACGACACCCCGCGCGACACCTTGCCGCAGCTGCGCAAATTCCTGGTGGTGTTGGCCGAGCACCGCCAGCAACTCGAGGCCCAGCTGGCCGACCTGCAGGCCACGCTCGACGAGGTCAAGGCGCACGAAAAAGAAACCCGCCTCCTGCTCACCCGCCCCGCGCGCTAAAGCACTGGCAGGTCTTGATGTGTGCGGGTTTAATTGACGTTTACGTAAACGTCAATTAAAGTCCGATCCTTGTGCTTCCTTCCTCCCTCCCCATCCCATGAGCGCTGACGATCTGCACGACCGATCCACCCCGCAAGCCGAGCGCGTGGCCGACAGCCTGCTGCGCCAGGGCATGATGCAGCCGCTGGGCGTGCGCCTGTTGTGGGCGCGCGAGGGCGAGGTCATGCTGGCCATGCCCTACAGCGAGCGCGTGACGCAGCAGCAGGGCGGCTTTCATGGTGGCGCCATGGGCGCGCTGGCCGATATCGCGGCTGGCTATGCCGCGCTGACGGTGGCCCCACCCGAGATGGAGGTCACCACCATCGAGTACAAGATCAACTTCCTGGCCGCCTTCCATGGCGGCGAGCTGCGTGCGCGCGGCAAGGTGGTGCGCGCCGGGCGCCGGGTCATCGTGGCCCAGGCCGAGGTGCAACACCTGGCCGAGGACGGCACGCTCAGCGACTGCGCGCTGATGCAGTCCTCCATTGCGCCGGTGGCCAAGCGCTACTGAGCCGATTCCCCAACTTTGCTGGAGACCCCCATGAACCTGCCCGGCCTGAACTTCCAACTTGGCGACGATGTGGACGCGCTGCGCGACGCGGTGCGCGACTTTGCGCAGACCGAGATCGCGCCGCGCGCCGCCGAGATCGACCGCACCGACCAGTTCCCGATGGACCTGTGGCGCAAGATGGGCGATCTGGGGGTGCTGGGCATCACCGTGCCCGAGCAGTACGGCGGCGCCAACATGGGCTATCTGGCGCACATGGTGGCCATGGAGGAAATCTCGCGCGCGTCGGCCAGTGTGGGCCTGTCGTACGGCGCGCACTCCAATCTGTGCGTCAACCAGATCAAGCGCAACGGCACCGATGCACAAAAGCAGAAATACCTGCCCAAGCTGATCAGCGGCGAGCATGTGGGCGCCTTGGCCATGTCCGAGCCCGGCGCGGGCAGCGATGTGATCAGCATGAAGCTGCGCGCCGAGGACAAGGGCGGCTACTACCTGCTCAACGGCAACAAGATGTGGATCACCAACGGCCCCGACGCCGACACCCTGGTGGTCTACGCCAAGACCGAGCCCGAGCTGGGCGCGCGCGGCGTGACGGCCTTTCTGATCGAGAAGGGCATGAAGGGTTTCTCGATCGCGCAAAAGCTCGACAAGCTCGGCATGCGCGGCAGCCACACCGGCGAGCTGGTGTTCCAGAACGTCGAGGTGCCCGAGGCCAACATCCTGGGCGGCCTGAACATGGGCGCCAAGGTGCTCATGAGCGGCCTCGATTACGAGCGCGCGGTGCTGGCCGCCGGGCCCATCGGCATCATGCAGGCCGTGATGGACAACGTGGTGCCCTATATCCACGACCGCAAGCAGTTTGGCCAGAGCATTGGCGAGTTCCAGCTCATCCAGGGCAAGGTCGCCGACATGTACACCGTGCTGCAGGCCGGTCGCGCTTTTTGCTACACCATCGGCAAGAACCTGGACATGCTGGGCAGCGAGCATGTGCGCCAGGTCCGCAAGGACTGCGCCAGCGTCATCCTGTGGTGCGCCGAGAAGGCGACCTGGATGGCGGGCGAGGGCGTGCAGATTTTTGGCGGCAACGGCTACATCAACGAGTACCCGCTGGGCCGCCTCTGGCGCGATGCCAAGCTCTATGAGATTGGCGCCGGCACGAGCGAAATTCGCCGCATGCTGATCGGCCGCGAACTCTTCTCTGAAACCGCCTGAGCGCAGGCAAACAGGCCACAATCGGGGCATGAGCGATACCCTGCAACACCTTTTTGCCAACAACCGGGCCTGGGCCGCGCGCATGGAGCGCGAGACCCCGGGCTTTTTCTCGAGCCTGGCCCAGCAGCAAAACCCGCGCTACCTGTGGATTGGCTGCTCGGACAGCCGAGTGCCGGCCAACCAGATCACCGGTCTGGACCCGGGCGAGGTGTTCGTGCACCGCAACATTGCCAATGTGGTGGTGCACTCCGATCTGAACGCGCTGTCGGTGATCCAGTACGCGGTGGACGCGCTCCAGGTCGAGCACATCATGGTCGTGGGCCACTACGGCTGCGGCGGTGTGCTGGCGGCCGCGCGCGGCATGCGCATTGGCCTGGCCGACAACTGGTTGCGCCATGTGCAGGACGTGCGCCTGCGCCATCGCCAGCGCCTGAACCACCTGCCGCAAGCGCAGATGGAGGCCACGCTGTGCGAGATGAACGTCATCGAGCAGGTGGGCAATGTGGCCATGTCCAACGTGATGCAGGACGCCTGGGGCCGTGGCCAGAAAGTGGCCATCCACGGCTGGATCTACAGCGTGAGCGACGGCCTGGTCAAGGACCTGCAGGTCAGCATGAGCGGCCCGCACGAGGTGGTCAACGTCTTTCGTGGCGCCATCAAGCGCTATCCGCGCGGCTAAGCCGCCAGCAGGCCCGTGCCATGAACGCCGCAGACCTGGGGACCTGGCTGGAGTGGGCGAGCTACCTCGTCACCATCATCGGCCTGCCTTGGGCGGTGTGGGTGTTTCTGCGTGAGCAGCGCAAGGAGCGCGAGAACGAGGAAGAAGAGGCCTACCAGCACCTCTCGGACGCCTACAACGCCTTCCTGAAGGTGGTGCTCGAGAACGCCGATCTGCAGCTGCGCACGCAAAAGGCCTTGCCCGATCCGACCCCAGCCCAGCACGAGCGGATGATGATCATCTTCGACATGCTGGTGGCGCTGTTCGAGCGCGCCTACCTGATCGCCTGGCGCGAGCAGATGAGCCCCACCGAGCAGCGGCGCTGGAACTCGTGGGACGACTACATGCGCGAGTGGTGCCGCCGCGACGATTTTCGCCACGCCTTGCCGCTGCTGCTGCGCGGCGAGGACCCCGGTTTTGTGGCCTACATCCGCCGCCTTGCCCAAGAGGAAAGCGACGACATCCTGGTCATTGCCGATATCCATTCATCCCCACGGAGCCCCTTATGAACACCGATCCTGTTGTCATCGTCAGCGCTGCCCGCACCCCCATGGGCAGTTTCCAGGGTGATTTTTCTTCGCTGGCCGCGCACGACCTGGGCGGCGTGGCGATTGCCGCCGCCGTGCAGCGCGCCGGCATCGACCCGGCCCTGGTGACCGAGGTGCTGATGGGCAACTGCCTGATGGCTGGACAGGGCCAGGCCCCGGCGCGTCAGGCCGCCTTCAAAGGCGGGCTGCCCGAGAGCGCGGGTGCGGTCACCTTGTCCAAGATGTGTGGCTCGGGCATGCGCGCGGCCATGTTCGCGCACGACATGCTGCTGGCCGGCTCGCACGAGGTGCTGGTGGCCGGTGGCATGGAGAGCATGACCAATGCGCCCTACCTGATGCTCAAGGGCCGCGGCGGCTACCGCATCGGCCACGACCGGCTGTTTGACCACATGATGCTCGACGGGCTGGAGGACGCCTACCAGGCCGGCCGCAGCATGGGCACCTTTGGCGAGGACTGCGCCGCCAAGTACCAGTTTGGCCGCGAGCAGCAGGACGCATTTGCCATGGCCAGCGTGCAGCGTGCGCAAACCGCGATTGCCAGCGGCGCCTTTGCGGCCGAGATCGCCCCCGTGACGGTCAAGGGCCGTGGCGGCGAGACGGTGGTGCAGATCGACGAGGGCCCGGGCAAGATCAAGATCGAGAAGATCCCCAGCCTCAAGCCCGCGTTCAAAAAGGACGGCACCATCACCGCCGCCGCCAGCTCCTCGATCAACGACGGTGCGGCCGCCCTGGTGTTGATGCGCCAGAGCACCGCGCAGCGCCTGGGCTGCCAGCCGCTGGCGCGCATCGTCGCCCACGCCACCCATGCGCAAGCGCCCGAATGGTTCTCGACCGCGCCCGTGGGCGCCTCGCAAAAGGCGCTGGCCAAGGCCGGCTGGCAGGTGGGCGATGTCGACCTGTGGGAAATCAACGAGGCCTTTGCGGTGGTGCCGATGGCGCTCATGCATGACCTGCAGGTGCCGCACGAGAAGGTCAACGTCAACGGCGGCGCCTGCGCCCTGGGCCACCCGATCGGCGCCTCGGGCGCCCGCATCATGGTGACCCTGATCCATGCGCTGCAGGCGCGCGGCCTGCGCAAGGGCCTGGCCACGCTGTGCATCGGCGGCGGCGAGGCGACCGCGCTGGCCCTCGAACTGGTCTGAGGCGGTCCGCATGGCCACCGCATTGCTGATCGGCGCTTCGCGCGGGATCGGGCTGGAACTGGCCCGGCAGTACCGCGAGGAGGGCTGGCGCGTGATCGCCACCGCGCGCGACGAGGACGGCCTGGCGCGCCTGCAGGCCCTGGGCTGCGAGACCTTGCGCCTGGATGTGGCCGATCCGGCCCGCAACAGCGGCCTGTCCTGGCAGCTCGACGGCGAGAAGCTGGACCTGGCGGTGTATGTGGCCGGGGTGGCCGATCGGGCCGACACCCAGAGCCCGCCCACACAGGCGCGCTTTGACGCCGTCATGCACGCCAATGTGATGGGCGCGCTGATGGTGGTGCCGCAAATCGTGCCCATGCTGCGCGACGGCAAGGGCGTGCTGGCGGTGATCAGCAGCCGCATGGGCAGCGTGTCGCTGGTGGACGCCGGCAACGCGGCCCTCTACCGCATCAGCAAGGCGGCGCTCAACATGGCCTTGCGCTGCTTGGCGCTGGACCATCCCGACCTGCCCTGTGTGGCCCTGCACCCGGGCTGGGTGCAGACCGATATGGGCGGCGCGCGCGCCCCCCTGACCCCCGAACAAAGCGCCCGCGACCTGCGCCAGACCCTGGCCGAGTTGGCGCGATCGCGCACCCCCACGCCCGGCGGCGCTTTCCTGAACCACGACGGCAGCCCGCTGCCCTGGTGAACCCCTGACCCACACGAGACGACCATGCTGCTGACCCCCGACCAGGAAATGATCCGCGATGCGGTGCGCGACTTTGCCCAGCGCGAGCTTTGGCCCCACGCGGCCGAATGGGACAAGACCCACCACTTTCCCAAGGCGGCGCACCAGGGCCTGGCAGCCTTGGGGGCCTACGGCATTTGCGTGCCCGAGTCGCTGGGCGGCGCGGGCCTGGATTACCTGACCCTGGCCCTGGTGCTGGAGGAGATCGCGGCGGGCGACGGCGGTGTGAGCACCACCATCAGCGTGACCAACTGCCCGGTCAACGCCATCCTGATGATGTACGGCAACGCCGCGCAGCAACAGACCTGGCTGACCCCGCTGGCGCAAGGCCAGTTGCTGGGCGCCTTCTGCCTGACCGAGCCGCATGTGGGCTCGGACGCGTCGGCGCTGCGCACCACCGCCACGCGCGAGGGCGACCACTATGTGATCAACGGCGTCAAGCAGTTCATCACCAGCGGCAAGCATGGCGACGTGGCCATCGTGATCGCGGTCACCGACCGCCAGGCCGGCAAGAAAGGCCTGAGCGCGTTTCTGGTGCCCACCCAGACGCCGGGCTACCAGGTCGCGCGCCTGGAGGACAAGCTGGGCCAGCACAGCAGCGACACCGCGCAGATCAACTTCGACCAGTGCCGCGTGCCGGTGGACCACCGCATCGGGCAAGAGGGCGAGGGCTACAAGATTGCGCTGTCGGCGCTCGAGGGCGGCCGCATCGGCATTGGCGCGCAAAGCGTGGGCATGGCGCGCAGCGCGCTCGATGTGGCGATTGCCTACGCCAAGGAGCGCCAGAGTTTTGGCACCGCCATCATCCACCACCAGGCCGTGAGCTTTCGCCTGGCCGAGTGCGCCACCCAGCTCGAGGCCGCCCGCCAGCTGATCTGGCACGCCGCCAGCTTGCGCGACGCCGGCCGGCCCTGCCTGCGCGAGGCCGCCATGGCCAAGCTGTTTGCCAGCGAGGTGGCCGAGCGCGTGTGCAGCGCGGCCATCCAGACCCTGGGCGGCTATGGTGTGGTGAGCGACTTCCCGGTCGAGCGGATTTACCGCGACGTGCGCGTCTGCCAAATCTACGAAGGTACCAGCGACGTGCAAAAAATCATCATCTCGCGCCAGCTCTGAGGAGACCCCCATGCCCATCACCAAAGGATTTCGCCAGCTCGTCGACGAGGCCATGGCGCAGGTCACCACCTACAGCGTCGAGCAGGTGCGCGCGCGCCTGCAGGACCCGGCGGTGCAGATCGTGGACATCCGCGATGTGCGCGAGCTCGAGCGCGAGGGCACGCTGCCCGGCGCGCTGCTGGCCCCGCGCGGCATGCTCGAGTTCTGGGTCGACCCCGACTCGCCCTACTTCAAGCCGGTGTTTGCCGACGAAGGCCGCGAGTTCATCCTGTTTTGCGGCGCCGGCTGGCGCAGCGCCCTGGCGACCAAGACCCTGCAGGACATGGGCATGCGCAATGTGGCGCACATCGACGGTGGCTTTGCCGCCTGGAAGGCCGCCGATGCGCCGCGCGTGACCCTGGCGCAGCACCAGGCCGAGAGCGCGGCGCGCAAACGCGCTTGACGCCCCATCCTGACCCCCATCCACCGCGCGCATGAACGACCCCCATTGCCCTTGCGGCCGGCGCGACGCGCGCGGGCGCGCACGGGCTTACGCCGCCTGCTGCGAGCCCATCCACCAGGGCGCGCCCGCCGCCGACGCCGAGGCCTTGATGCGCTCGCGCTACAGCGCCTTTGTGCTGGGCCGGGTCGACCACCTGCAGCGCAGCTGGCACGCCAGCACCCGCCCCGCCGAGCCCCTGACCCTGGACCCCGCCCGCTGGCTGGGCCTGGAGGTGCGCGCGCACCGGCCCCTGGCCGAGGACCGGGCCGAGGTGGAGTTTGTGGCCCGCTTTCGCCTGGGCGGCCGGGCGGTGCGCCAGCACGAGCGCAGCCGCTTTGTGCGCGAACAAGGCCACTGGTTCTATGTGGACGGGGACGATTTGTCCGCCCCGGCAAAGCCTTAAGCCCTGTGGGGTTGGACCAGGCCGCCGGGCTGGCCACAATCGGCGCCATCAAACGCCTGAATTGGAGAACCGGACATGTCGACGCTTTGGTGGGCCCTGACGGCCGTGCTGGCGCTGCTCTGGACCTTGGTGGCCTGGGTCAGCTGGGAGGTGGCGTCCTTCTTGCTGGGCCTGTGGCCGGCCCAGGGCCTGTCCGCCGCCTGGCCAGACCCCTTTCCGTGGCCGGCCTGGGTCACCCTGTGGTGGCCGCGTGAAGGGCTCGATGCCATGCTGGCCCTGGTGCGCGATCTGACGCAATGGCTGAGCGTCTGGAGCCCCTCGGCGCAGACCTGGTTGGGCCTGATCGGCTGGGCCATTGCCCTGGGCTGGTTGCTGGGCCAGATCGTGCTGTGGGGGGCGGCCTTGGGCGTGCACCTCTGGCAACACCGGCGCAAGTCGGTGCGGACGGTGCGCGCATGAGCCGCCCGCGCTGTCCCCAAGCCTGGGGCATGGCCCGGCGCATGGCGCGCCATGCCCAGCACGAGCAGCGGCGCCAGCAACTGGCCGGCCACCTGGGGCCAGCGCAGGCCTGGCGGATCGAGCAGCTGCTGGCCGCCCACGGCGACGCCAGCATGGCGGCGGTGCTGCTGGTGCTGGCCCTGGTGACCCTGCTGCCCGTGGGCGGCCTGGGGGCCTTGATGAGCCTGGTCATTGCCGCCTGGGCCCTGGCCTGGGCGCGCCAACGCGAGACCTTGCCGGGCCTGCAGCGCCTGGCCCGCATGCCGCTGCCCGCCGCCATCGTGCCGCGCAGCCTGCGCTGGCTGGCGCGCTTGCACCTGCTGCGCGCGCGCTGGTTGCGGCCGCGCTACCAGGCCTTGCTGGCGCCCGTCTGGCGCTGGCCCTGGGCGCTGTGGGTGTGGTGCATGGCGCTGGTGATTTTTTTGCCCATTCCCTTTGGCAACATGCTGCCCGCGCTCAGCCTGTTGATGCTGGGCCTGAGCCTGATGGCGCGCGATGGCCTGTTGCTGCTGGCGTCGCTGGCGCCGGGCGGGGCGGGGCTGGTGGTGCTGGGCCTGTCGGCCGATTGGCTCAGCGACAGCCTGCGCGCTGCCTGGCCGGTGCTGCCGACCTGAGGCGCGGCGCCCGCGTATCATCGGGCGCATGAACTTTGACGCGGTGTTGTTTGATTGCGATGGCGTGCTGGTCGACAGCGAACCCATCACCAACGGGGTGTTGCGCGACATGCTCGAGGCCATTGGCTGGTCGATGAGCCAGGAGGCGTGCGCCCGCGAGTTCATCGGCCACACGGTGCGCTCCAAGCGCGCGCTGATCGAGGCCCACACCGGCCGCCCTTTCAGCGAGGCCTGGCTGGCCGATTTCATGGCCCAGCGCAATGTGCGCCTGCTGCAAGAGGTGCAGGCCATCGAGGGCATCCATGCGCTGGTGGCTGGCCTGCATGCGCGCCTGGGGGGGCGCATTGCGGTGGCCTCGGGGGCCGATCGGCACAAGGTCGAGATCATGCTCGACAAGGTGGGCCTGCTGTCCTTTTTTGAAGGCCGCATCTTCAGCGGTCACGAGATGCCGCGCAGCAAGCCCCATCCCGATGTCTACCTGGCCGCCGCGGCGCACCTGCAGGTCGCGCCTGCGCAATGCCTGGTGGTGGAGGACACCCCGGTGGGCGCGGAGGCGGGCGTGCGCGCCGGCGCCACCGTCTGGGCCTACGCCACCCTGGGCCAGGACGAGGTCATGCGCCAGACCGGGGCAGCCCGGGTGTTTGGCCACATGGACGAATTGCGCGCCGCGCTTGGCTTGGGCTGACGCCGTGCCTCAGGGAGCGGCCGTGGCGCCCAGAATGCGCGCCACCTGGCGCCGGATCTCGGGCAGGAACACCGACTGCGCCCGGCCCGCGACCGTGACCATGCCGTAGCGCGCTCGCGCTTTCATGGTGGGCTGCAGGGGCAGCGCCAACAGCTGCGGGGCGCAGGCGCGCACCGCCAGCAAGAGCGCGTCGGACTGCAGCACCACCTCGATCAGGTGCGCGATCTCGTCGCTGCACAGCGTCACCATTTCTTGCGGATGCGCCGACTCGCCGTATTGCTCGACCAGCATGCGCGCCACCTCGTCGGACAGCGGTGTCGAGGCCATGGGATAGGCCTGCAGCTGCGCCATCTCGACCTTTTTGCGCCGCGCCAGCGGGTGCCCCGGGCGGCACATGAAGGCGGCCTCGATCTCCATCACGTCCAGCACCTGCAGATCGGGCGAGGGCTTGAGCGAGCGCACATCGACCACCATCGCGTCGAGCGAGCGCTCGCGCAGCAGCTGCACCAGGGTTTCGGTGTGCCCGCGCGAGATCTCGATGTGAAAGGCCGGAAATTCCTTGGCCATGTGCGTGAGCAGCCCGGTGGTCAGCAGCGCGCCCGGCCCCGAGCTCAGGCCCAGCCGGATGCGCCCGCGCGCACCGCTGGCCAGCTGGCGCCCGCTGTTGCGCAACTCGCGGGCGTCCTCGATCAGGAACTGCGCACGGCGCAGGGTGTCGTGCCCAAAGGGCGTGAGTTCGATGCGCCGGCCCAGGCGGTCAAACAGGCGTTGGCCCAGCTCGTCTTCCAGGCCCGCGATGCTGCGGCTGAGCGCCGGCTGCGTCACATGCACCAGCGCGCTGGCTTTGACGAAGGAGCCGGCACGCGCCAGGGCCACGAAATGCTGGAGCTGGACAAGGGTCATGATTGATAATCTCAAAGTTATGGGTTGATGTCAAACAATGCATTGGACTTTGAAAATTCAGGGGCATAGCATGAGCCCATACCGATACCCAACATCCGAGGAGACCCCCATGACCCCCAACCGTCGACAGTGGCTGCGCCGCAGCACCCAACTCATTGCAGGCCTGTGTCTGAGCGGCGCTGCGCTGGCCCAGGGCTTTCCCAGCAAGCCCGTGACCCTGATGGTGCCGTACCCGGCCGGGGGCCTGTCGGATGTGATCGCCCGCACGATCTCGAACACCTTGTCCAAGCACCTGGGGCAGACGGTGATCGTCGAGAACCTGGGCGGCGCCAGTGGCGGCATCGCGGCGCAAAAGGTGTTGTCGGCCCCGGCCGATGGCCACATCATTTTCCAGGGCTCGCCCAATGAGCTGATCCTGGCGCCGCTGAGCAACGCGGCCATCAAGTACAAGAGCGAGGACTTCCGCCTGGTGCAGATGATCTCGGTCAACCCCATGGTCATGCTCGGCCGCAAGGACCTGCCGGCCAACAACGGCGATGAGCTGATCGACTTCGCCCGCAAGTCCGCCGCCGCCGGCAAGCCGCTCACCTACGCCAGCGTCGGGCCGGGCTCGATGTACCACCTGATGGGCGAGCACATGGCCAAGAGCACGGGCGTGGCCATGACGCACGTGCCCTACAAGGGCGGCGCACCGGCCCAGCAGGACCTGCTGGCCGGTCTGGTCGATGTCTTCATGACGCCCTATGGCAAGGGGGTGGTGCAGATGGTCGAAGAAGGCAAGATCAAGGCCGTGGGGGTGCTCTCGTCGGACCGCCAGGCGCTGTTCCCCAAGGTGCCCCCGCTCAACGACAGCAAGGCGCTCAAGGGTTTTGTGTTCGACACCTGGTCGGGCTATTTCGTGCCGCGCAACACCCCCGAGCCGGTGGTGGCCGCCCTGCACAAGGCCCTGAGCGAGGTCGCCAATGACCCGGCCATCCGCAGCGCACTCGAAGCCCAGGCCATGATCGTGCCGCGCCCGCAAGCCCTGTCGGCCATGGACAAGGTCTACAACGACAACACCGCCCGTTACCGCGCGATTGCGCGCGCCATGAACCTGCAGCCTCAGTAAGGCGGCCAATCCCGGCCCAGACCCCGCCCATTCGGTGGGGGGCCCGGGATGCGTTAGGATAGACGTGTGCATCGGGAGAGTCTGACCGGCCCACAGGGCTGGCAGCGCCGAAGGAGCAACCGCCCCGGAATCTCTCAGGCCCCAGGACCGATGCACTGCACACACTCTGAAGAGCGACCGGCGTCGACACCCGGTCCACCGAAGGAGCAAGCCGGCACCACGCCGGTGAATCTCTCAGGTTCCAGACAGAGGGGGCGCGCCGCTGGCATGGTGCCGCAGCGCTGCCCGATCTGTCGCACAAGGAGCCTGCCATGAGCCTGTCCCAAGCCCCCCACGTTGCCGTCATCGGCGGCGGCATCACCGGTGTCACCACCGCCTACGCCCTGGCCCGTCGCGGCCTGCGCGTGACCGTGCTCGAGCGCCACCGCTACGCCGCCATGGAAACCTCGTTTGCCAACGGCGGCCAGCTGTCGGCCTCGAACGCCGAGGTCTGGACCCACTGGTCCACCCTGCTCAAGGGCCTCAAGTGGATGCTGCGCAGCGACGCGCCCCTGCTGGTCAATCCACGCCCGAGCTGGCACAAGATCAGCTGGTTTGCCGAGTTCATTGCCAGCATCCCGCACTACGAGCGCAACACCGTGGCCACCGCCCGCCTGGCGATTGCCGCCCGCGAGCACCTGTTTGCCTGGGCCGAAGAAGAGGGCGTGGACTTTGACCTGCGCCGCGAGGGCATTCTGCACATCTACCGCGATCGCGCCGGCTTCGAGCATGCGGGCCGGGTGAGCCAGATGCTGGCCAAGGGCGGGCTGCCGCGCCGCGCCGTCACGCCCGAGGAAATGCGCGCCATCGAGCCGACCCTGGCTGGTCAGTATTACGGCGGCTACTTCACCGAGAGCGATTCGACCGGCGACATCCACAAATTCACCGTGGGCCTGGCCGCTGCCTGCGAGCGCCGGGGCGTGCGCTTTTTGCACGGTCAAGAGGTGCAGCAGGTGCGCAGCGACGGCGCGCGCGTGCAGATCCAGTGGGGCGAGGGCGATGCCGCCCAGACCCTGCACTTTGACCGTGTGGTGGTCTGTGCCGGTGTGGCCAGCCGCGACCTGGCCGCCCAGCTGGGCGACCGGGTCAATGTGTACCCGGTCAAGGGCTACTCGATCACCGTCAACCTGCTCGACGCGGCCAGCCAGGCCGCCGCGCCCACCGTCAGCCTGCTCGACGACGAGACCAAGCTGGTGACCAGCCGCCTTGGCGTGGACCGCTTCCGCGTGGCCGGTACCGCCGAGTTCAACGGCGTCAACCGCGACATCCGCGCCGACCGCATCCGCCCCCTGATCGACTGGGTCAACCAGTGCTTCCCGGGTGTCAGCACGCGCCAGGTGGTGCCATGGGCCGGTCTGCGCCCCATGATGCCCGACCTGATGCCGCGTGTGGGGCAGGGCCGTCACGCCAACGTGTTCTACAACACCGGCCACGGCCACCTGGGCTGGACCTTGTCGGCGGTGACCGCCGATTTGGTGGCGCAGCAGCTGGTCTCGGGCACGCCCCGGCGCATCTCGCAACCGGTGCACCTGGCCCCGCTCACGGCCTGAACAGCCCCGGGCATGGGCGCGCGAAAACCCGATTGACGTTTACGTAAACGTCAATCAAAATGGCGGTTTTCGAGGATGCTGTTCATGCCCGTGCTGTCCACCCAACTGAACCCCCGCGCGGCCGACTTTCAGGCCAACGCGCAAGCCATGCAGGCGCTGGTCGATGACTTGCGCCTGCACCTCGAGCGCATCGCGCAAGGCGGGGGCGAGGCGGCCCGGGCCAAGCACACCGCGCGCGGCAGCAGCTTGCCGCGTGAGCGGGTGATGAACCTGCTCGATCCGGGCTCGCCCTTTCTGGAGCTGGCCCCGCTGGCGGCCCTGAACCTGTACGACAACGACGCGCCCTGCGCCGGCCTGATCGCCGGCATTGGCCGCGTGAGCGGGGTCGACTGCATGGTGGTCTGCAACGACGCCACCGTCAAGGGCGGCACCTACTTCCCGCTCACCGTGAAAAAGCATTTGCGGGCACAGGAAATCGCGCAGCAGAACCACCTGCCCTGCATCTACCTGGTCGACTCGGGCGGCGCCAACCTGCCCAATCAGGACGAGGTCTTTCCCGACCGTGACCACTTTGGCCGCATCTTCTACAACCAGGCCAATATGAGCGCGCAGGGCATTGCGCAGATCGCGGTGGTCATGGGCAGCTGCACCGCAGGCGGCGCCTATGTGCCCGCCATGAGCGACGAGACCATCATCGTGCGCAACCAGGGCACCATCTTTCTGGGCGGCCCGCCGCTGGTAAAGGCCGCCACCGGCGAGGTGGTCAGCGCCGAGGACCTGGGCGGCGGCGATGTGCACACCCGCCTCTCGGGCGTGGCCGATCACCTGGCGCAGAACGATCTGCATGCGTTGGCGTTGGCGCGTGCGGCGGTGCGCAACCTCAACCACCGCAAGCCCGAGGACACGGGCCTGGCCGCCGCGAAAGCGCCGCGCCACGACCCGCGCGAGCTGTACGGCGTGATCCCGACCGACACCCGCAAGCCCTTTGATGTGCGCGAGATCATTGCCCGCATCGTCGACGACAGCGACTTCGACGAGTTCAAGGCGCGCTTTGGCACCACCTTGGTTTGCGGCTTTGCGCGCATCGAGGGCATGCCGGTGGGCATCATCGCCAACAACGGCATCCTGTTCTCGGAGTCGGCGCTCAAGGGGGCGCACTTCATCGAGCTGTGCTGCCAGCGCAAGACACCGCTGGTGTTCCTGCAGAACATCACCGGCTTCATGGTCGGCCGCAAGTACGAGAACGAGGGCATTGCGCGCAACGGCGCCAAGATGGTGACCGCTGTCGCCACCGCGGCCGTGCCCAAGTTCACCGTCATCATTGGCGGCAGCTTTGGCGCGGGCAATTACGGCATGTGCGGGCGTGCCTTCTCGCCGCGCTTTTTGTGGATGTGGCCCAACGCGCGCATCAGCGTCATGGGCGGCGAGCAGGCGGCCAGTGTGCTGGCCACCGTCAAGCGCGACGGCATCGAGGCCCGCGGCGGCGCCTGGAGCGCCAGCGAGGAAGACGCCTTCAAGCAACCCATCCGCGCGCAGTACGAGGCCCAGGGTCATCCCTATTACGCCAGCGCTCGCTTGTGGGACGATGGCGTGATCGATCCGGCGGACACCCGCCGCGTGCTGGCGCTGGGCCTGTCGGCCGCGCGCAATGCCCCGATTCCCGAGACCCGTTTTGGTCTCTTCCGCATGTAAGAGAACGCCCCATGTACGCTTCGCTTGAGATCCAGCACCAGGGCCCGGTGGCCACGGTCTGGATGAACCGTCCCGATGTGCACAACGCCTTTGACGAGGTGCTGATTGCCGAGCTGACCGCCGCCTGCCAGGCGCTCGACCAGGACCCGCAGGTGCGGGTGGTGGTGCTGGCCGGCCGCGGCAAAAGTTTTTCGGCGGGCGCCGACCTGAACTGGATGAAGCGTGCCGCGCAAAACGGCCCCGACGAGAACCTGCGCGATGCCCGCGCGCTGGCGCGCATGCTGCAGGTGCTGGCCGAGATGCGCAAACCCACCATTGCGCGGGTGCAGGGCGCGGCCCTGGGGGGCGGCACCGGCCTGACGGCGGCTTGCGACATGGCGGTGGCCTCCAGCCGCGCGGTGTTTGCCACCTCCGAGGTGCGCTTTGGCATCATCCCGGCGGCCATCAGCCCCTATGTGGTGCGGGCCATTGGCGCACGCCAGAGCTACCGCTATTTCCAGACCGCCGAGCGCATCGACGCCCAGCGCGCCCTGGCCCTGGGCCTGGTGCACGAGGTGGTCGAGCCCGAGGCCCTGGACGACGCGGTTGCGGCCCTGGTGCAGGCGCTCTTGCAAGGCGGCCCGCTGGCGCAGGCGGCGGCCAAGGACCTGATCCGCGCCGTCGAGCGCCCGCTGGATGCGGCCGTGATCGAGGACACCGCGCAGCGCATTGCCGGCCTGCGCGCCACCCCCGAAGCGCAGGAGGGCCTGACGGCCTTTCTGGACAAGCGCCCGGCGCGCTGGCAGGCCGCTTGAGACCCGCCATGCGGCTGCGCTGGCTTGGCCTGTGGACCCTGGCGCTGGCCGGGTCGATGGCGCTGGCACAGCCCACGCCAGCGCCCGCCGCCGCGCCGGCACCGGTGCTGGCCAAGGACTTGCGCGAGTCGGTGCACGAGATCGACGTGACGGTTCAAGACCTGTACGGCCGGCGCGAGCAGCGCCGCATCCCGCTCACGGTGTTTCGGCCATCCGGCACGGGGCCGTTTCCGGTGCTGGTGCTCAACCACGGGCGTGCGGGCACGGCCGCCGAGCGGGCGCAACCGCCCCGCATCCGCTTTGAGCAACAGGCCCGCTACTTTGCGGGCAAGGGCCTGGCGGTGATCGTGCCCACGCGCGTGGGCTACGGGCAGACGCAAATCGACAGCTTTGACCCCGAGAGCAACGGCGGCTGCGGCCAAGCGCAGATCGGCCCCATGAGCCAGGCGGCGTCCGAGCAGGTGCTGGCCGCCATCGAGTGGGCGCGCGGCCAGCCCGATCTGGACGTGCAGCGTTGGTGGGTGGCCGGCATCTCCGTGGGGGGCCTGACCAGTGTGGCCACGGTCATGCGGGCCCCGGCAGGTCTGCAGGGCGGCATCAATTTTTCGGGCGGCACCGGGGGCAGCCCCAAAGAGCGACCGGGCCAGCCCTGTGGCGTGGTGCAGATCGCGCAGTACTGGCAAGCCCATGCCGCCAAGGCGCGGGTGCCCATGCTGTGGCTGTACTGGGAGAACGATCTGTACTGGGGGGCCGAGCATCCGCGTCGCTGGCACCAGGCCTACACCGCAGGTGGGGGACAGGCCGAGTGGGCCCAGCTGGGGCCCATCAGTGGCGATGGGCACCTGGGCTTTACCCGCGACATGGACCGCTGGACCCCGCTCGCGGATGCCTTTTTCGCGCGGGCCGGTCTGACCCAGCCCGCCTTGCCGCCCGTGCCCCCATCCAGTGGGTTTGCCGCACTCGAAGACGTCCAGCGCCTGCCAGGCCTGGGCAATGCCGGCCGGGACCTGTACCGCCGTTTTTTGACCAGCGCCACCCCCCGCGCGTTTGCCATCGGGCCCAGCGGTCAATCGGGCTTTGCCACGGGCGACTGGGCAGTGGGCAAAGCGCTCGGGTTTTGCCAGGCCCGCACCGGGGTGCGTTGCCAGTTGTATGCCGTCGATGACCAGGTGGTCTGGCGCGCGCCCTGAACACAAGGAAGCTTCCATGTTTGACAAAATCCTGATCGCCAAT
>JBEBDJ010000180.1:0-5680 GCA_041157045.1 Pseudomonadota bacterium | reverse complement strand
GGCGCTGGGCCTGGCCGTGCTGGGCGGTTGCGCCAGTGTGGTGCCCAAAGAGGCCGCGCCCACGGCGGCGCCTTGTCCCAGTGGGGTGCCCTCGGGGGTGCGCTGTTTGCGGGGGCAGGACTCGGCGGGGGCGCATTACCTGATCGCGATGCCGCCGCAGTGGACCGGTGTGCTGGTGGTGCATGCGCACGGCGGGCCGTCGCTCGGTGAACCCAAAACCACCCGCGCCGACGAGGACATCAAGCGCTGGGCCATCACGCTCACAGAAGGTCACGCCTGGGCCGGCTCGGTCTTCCGCCAGGGCGGCTTTGCCGTCACCACCGCCGCCGAAGACACCGAACGCGTGCGCCGCATCTTCATCGACCATGTGGCCAAGCCCCGGCGCACGATCCTGCACGGGCAGTCCTGGGGCGCGATGGTCGCCACGCGCGCGGCCGAGCTCTACCCCGCCTCTTGGGAAGGCATGCTGCTCACCAGCGGGGTGGTGGCCGGCCCCGCCACCTACGATTTCCGCATGGACCTGCGCGCGGTCTACCAGGCCCTGTGCCAAAACCACCCCGCCCCCACCGAGGCCGCCTACCCGCTGCCCATTGGCCTGCCCCTCGACAGCAAGCTGACCCACGCCGAACTCGATCGGCGCGCCAACGAATGCCTGGGGGTTCGCCTGCCCGCCGCGCAGCGCACCCCCGAGCAGGCGCGCAAGCTCAAGACCCTGGTCGACGTGATCAAGATCCCCGAGAGCTCGGTGCTGTCGCACCTGAATTGGGGCACGTTTTCATTGCAAGACGTGGTCCAGAAAAACGGCGGCGTGAGCCCACTGGGCAACGAGCGCGTGCGCTACAGCGGCTCGGCCGACGACGCGGCCCTCAACGCCAGCGTGCCGCGCTTCAAGGCCGACCCGCTGGCCGTGGCCCGCTTTGCCGCCGATGTGGACCACCGTGGCCGCTTTGCCATGCCGGTCATTTCGGCGCATGCCATTGGCGACCCCACGGTCATGGTCGAAGGCCAGGACACGCTGCGCCAGCGCATGCAGGCCGCCGGCCATGGCGCTCGCCTGGTGCAGGCCTATGTTGATTCGCGCGAACACAGCTATTGGGGCGACGCGATGTACCCGCCGCTGTTCGATACCCTGCTGCGCTGGGTGGAGCAGGGCCAAAAGCCCAGCGCCCAATCGATTGCCGACCGCTGCGCCGCGATGCGCCCCAGCGCGCCGCAAGACTGCCGCTTCCGCCCCGAGTACACGCCACGCCCCCTGGCCAGCCGCATCCCGCCGCGCTAAGCCCTGTCCTGATTCTTCAAATCCTCCCAATTCGTCAAGGTCATCCACGCGGGTGACTTGACGGGATGAGGTCTTTTGATTAAATTACTGACCAGTCAGTCATTAATCTGCCCCTCCTCATCCCATGACCTCACACCCCACCCCATCCCGTGTCCTTGTTTTGCTGACCCTGGGGGCGGCGCTGATGGGGCTGGCCGCTTGCGGGCGGCAGGAGGCGGCGCAAGAGCCCGTGCGCTCGGTCAAGCTGCTCACGGTGGGCACCGGAGCGCTGGCGCCGGCCATGGACTACGCGGGCGAGGTCCGTGCGCGCATCGAATCGCGCCTGGGCTTTCGGGTGCCGGGCAAGCTGATCGCCCGCACAGTCGAGGTGGGCGATCGGGTGCGCGCCGGGCAGCTGCTGGCCGAGATCGATCCGCAAGACTACAAGCTGGCCGCGCAGGCCGCGCAAGCCGCGGTGGTGGCCGCGCAAAGCCAGCGCGATGTCGCCCTGGCCGAGTTCAAGCGCTTTGAGGCGCTCAAGGAGCGGCAGTTCATCAGCAGCGCCGAGCTGGAGCGGCGCGAGGCCGCGCTCAAGGCCGCCGAGGCCACCCTCACCCAGGCGCAAACCCAGCTGTCGGTGCAAAGCAACCAGGCGGCCTATGCCCGCTTGCTGGCCACCACCTCGGGCGTGATCACCGCCATCGAGGCCGAGGCCGGGCAGGTCGTCTCGGCCGGCCAACCCATCGTGCGCCTGGCGCATGACGGTCCGCGCGACGCGGTCTTCTCGGTGCCCGAGCAGGTGGTGGGCGCCTTCAAGCCCGGCCAGGTCCTGCAGGCCACGCTGCAGGCCACCGGCCAGCCCCTCAAGGGCCAGGTGCGCGAGGTGGCCGCCAGCGCCGACCCGCTCACCCGCACCTTTGCCATCAAGCTGACCTTGGAGGGCTCGCCCGCCCTGGGCAGCACGGTCAATGTGGCCGCGCCCAAGCTGTCCGGCAGCGCCGCACAGCAGGTCATCAAGCTGCCCACCACGGCCCTGTACCAGCAAGGCCAGGCCACCACGGTGTGGCTGTTGGACGAGGCCAGCATGACCGTCAAGCCACAGCCGGTGCAGGTGCAGGCGGTGGACGGCCAGGAGGTGGTGATTGCATCGGGCCTGAGCGTGGGCCAGAAGGTGGTGGCCACCGGGGTGCATGTGCTCTCGCCCGGGCAGAAGGTGTCGGTCTACAGCCCGGCCGTCAAGCCCGCTCAGTGAGATCGACATGACGTCCAAGACCTCCTCTTTCAACCCCTCGCGCTGGGCCCTGGAACATCCGGCCCTGACCCGCTACCTGATGGTGGCGCTGATGGTGCTGGGCATTGCCGCCTACTTCCAGCTGGGCCAGGACGAAGACCCGCCCTTTACCTTCCGTGCCATGGTGGTGCGCACCTACTGGCCCGGCGCCACCGCGCAACAGGTGGCCGAGCAGGTGACCGACAAGATCGAGCGCACGCTGCAGGAAGTGCCCTATGCCGACAAGATCCGCAGCTACTCCAAGCCCGGCGAGTCGCAGATCATTTTCCAGATCAAGGACAACTCGCGCCCGGGCGAGGTCTCGCAGGTCTGGTACACGGTGCGCAAAAAGATTGGCGACATGCGCTTTGGCCTGCCCGCCGGCGTGCAGGGCCCCTTCTTCAACGATGAGTTTGGCGATGTCTATGGCGTGATCTACGCCCTGAGCGGCGCGGGCTACAGCCAGGCCGAGCTCAAGACCGAGGCCGACCGCGTGCGCCAGATCCTGCTGCGCGTGCCCGACGTGGCCAAGGTCGAGCTCTTTGGCGTGCAAGACGAGAAGGTCTTCATCGAGATCCCGCAAAAGAAACTGGCCCAGCTGGGGCTGGACATGGGCGCGGTGCTGGGCCAGCTGGGCCAGCAAAACGCGGTGGAGTCCAGCGGCACCATCCAGTCGCCCAACGACGTGGTGCAGGTGCGCATCAGCGGGCAGTTCCAAAGCCTGGACGAGTTGCGTGCCATGCCCATTCGCGCCGCCAGCGGTGCGCAGCTGCGCCTGGGCGATATCGCGCAGATCCAGCGCGGCTACGTCGACCCGCCGTCGGTCAAGGTGCGCCACGACGGCCAAGAGGTGATCGCCCTGGGCGTGAGCATGGCGCGCGGCGGCGACATCATCGCGCTGGGCAAGGCCCTGGACGCGGCCACCGGCAAGATCGAGACGGCCCTGCCCGCGGGTCTGAGCCTGCGCCAGGTGCAGGACCAGCCGCGCGCGGTGTCGCAATCGGTGGGCGAGTTCATCAAGGTGCTGATCGAGGCCGTGGTCATCGTGCTGGGCGTGAGCTTTCTGGCGCTGGGCCTGCACAAGCGGCCGCACACCCAGGCCAGCGTGTGGCAGTTCTGGCGCCGCTGGACACTGGACATCCGCCCGGGCCTGGTCGTGGGCATCACCATTCCGCTGGTGCTGGCCGTGACCTTTCTGGCCATGTATTACTTTGGCATCGGCCTGCACAAGATCTCGCTGGGCTCCTTGATCATTGCGCTGGGCCTGCTGGTGGATGACGCCATCATCGCCGTCGAGATGATGGTGCGCAAAATGGAAGAGGGCTACGACAAGTTCCGCGCCGCCACCTTTGCCTACGAGCTGACCGCCATGCCCATGCTGACGGGCACGCTGATCACCGCCGCCGGCTTTTTGCCGATTGGCCTGGCCAAGTCCATGACCGGCGAGTACACCTTTGCGATCTTTGCGGTGACGGTGATTGCACTGCTGGTGAGCTGGGTCGCGTCGGTCTACTTTGTGCCCTACCTGGGCGCCTGGTTGCTGCGCAAGCCCGCGCATCTGGAGCAGGACCATGCGGCCAACGACCACGAGCGCGCCGAGCTGTTTGACACCCCCTTCTACCGCACCTTCCGCGCCTGGGTGACCTGGTGCGTGACGCACCGCTGGAAGACCATCGCCATCACCATCGCCCTGTTTGTGCTGGGCCTGCTGGGCATGGGCAAGGTGCAGCAGCAGTTCTTTCCGGACTCCAGCCGCCCCGAAATCCTGGTCGACCTGTGGCTGCCCGAGGGCTCGCCCTATGCGGCCAGCGAAGAGGTGGCGCGCCGGGTGGAGCAGCGCCTGGCCCAAGAGGCGGGCGTGCAGTCGGTGACCACCTGGGTGGGCTCGGGCGTGCCGCGTTTTTACCTGCCGCTGGACCAGGTGTTTCCGCAAGCCAACGTGTCGCAGCTGATCGTGCTGCCCAAGGACCTGGCCACGCGCGAGGCCCTGCGCGTGAAGCTGCCCGCGCTGCTGGCGCAAGAATTTCCGGAAGTGCGCGGCCGCGTCAAGCTGCTGCCCAATGGCCCGCCCGTGCCCTACCCGGTGCAGTTCCGGGTGGTGGGCAGTGACCCGGCGGCGCTGCGCGAGCGGGCCGATGCCGTCAAGGCCGTGATGCGCCAGAACGCCAACACGCGCGGCGTGAACGACAACTGGAACGAATCGGTCAAGACCGTGCGCCTGGTGATCGACCAGGCCAAGGCCCGCGCCCTGGGCGTGAGCAGCCAGTCGATCGCACAGGCCTCGCGCACCCTGCTGTCGGGCACGCCGGTGGGCCAGTACCGCGAGGGCGACAAGCTCATCGACATCGTGCTGCGCCAGCCCCTGTCCGAGCGCGACACCTTGTCGGACTTTGGCAATGCCTATGTGCCCACCGCGTCGGGCAAATCGATCCCGCTGCTGCAGATTGCCACCCCCACCTTTGGCTGGGAGCCGGGCGTGATGTGGCGCGAGGGGCGGCAGTACGCCATCACCGTGCAGTCCGACATTGCCGAAGGCCTGCAGGGCGCGACCGTGACCGCGCAGCTGCTGCCGGCGCTCAAGCAGCTGGAGGCCGAGTGGGCCGCGCAAGGCGCGCTGGACTACCGGATCGAGGTGGCGGGGGCGGTGGAAGAAAGCTCGAAGGGGTCGGCGTCGATTGCGGCGGGCGTGCCGCTGATGCTGTTCATCACCTTCACCCTGCTGATGCTGCAGCTGCAAAGCTTTAGCCGCGCGATGCTGGTGTTCCTGACCGGGCCGCTGGGCATGGCGGGCGTGGCCGCGGCCCTGCTGGTGCTGGACCGGCCGTTTGGCTTTGTGGCCTTGCTGGGCGTGATTGCGCTGATGGGCATGATCCAGCGCAACTCGGTGATCCTGATCGACCAGATCGAGCAGGACCGGGCCGCGGGCATGCCGGCGTGGCAGGCGATTGTGGAGTCGGCGGTGCGCCGCCTGCGCCCCATCGTGCTGACCGCCGCCGCCGCGGTGCTGGCCATGATCCCGCTGTCGCGCAGCGTGTTCTGGGGCCCGATGGCCGTGGCCATCATGGGCGGCCTGATCGTGGCCACCGCCCTGACCCTGCTGGCCCTGCCGGCCATGTACGCGGCGTGGTTCCGGGTGGAGCGGCCGAAGGCGG
>JBEBDJ010000179.1:0-2706 GCA_041157045.1 Pseudomonadota bacterium | reverse complement strand
CTGGTAGACCAGAAAGGTCTCCAAAATGGCGTGCGGCTGCTGCAGGTACAGATCGTCGCTGGCCACCTCCAGCAAGCCGCCTCGGTCCAGAAAGCGTGCGTTGATGGGGCGGGCGGCCTGGCCGGTGGTGCCGCGCAAGCGTTCCTCGATGCCCTGCAGCAGGATCTGGTTGAGCTGCGTCACCGCTTTGGCGGCCCAGTAATAGTCGCGCATCAGCTGCTCGCTCGCGCGCTGGCGCAGGCGGCCATCGGGCCCCACCTCGGCCTGGTGTCCAAAGCACTCGGCCACTGCGGTTTGCAGGTCAAACACGAGGCGGTCTTCGCGCCGGCGTGCCAGCAGGTGCAGGCGCGCGCGGATCAGGCCGATCAAGGCCTCGTTGCGCTGCAACTGTCGACCCTCGCGGGCCGTGGCCACCCCGTTGCGCACCAGGGCCTGCCAGCTGTGCCCCAGTTGCGCCGCACGCGCCACCCACAAAATGACCTGCAGATCGCGCAGCCCACCCGGTGACTCTTTGCAGTTGGGCTCGAGCGCGTAAGGGGTGTCCTCGAACTTGGTGTGCCGCTGCTGCATCTCGAGGGTTTTGGCCACAAAAAAGGCTTGTGGGTCCATGGCCCGCGCAAAGGCGTGCGCAAAGGCCTCAAACAAGGGGGCATTGCCCACGACCAGGCGGGCCTCCAGAAGCGAGGTCTGCACCGTGATGTCACGCGCCGACTCCTCCAGGCATTGGCCCAGGGTGCGCACGCTCGAGCCGATCTCGAGGCCGGTGTCCCAGCAGGCGCCGATAAAGGCCTCCAGGGCGCCCTGCAGCGGGGGAAGGCTGGCGTCGCAGCCTTCGGGCAGCAGGATCAGCACATCGACATCGGAGGCCGGGTACAGCTCGCCCCGGCCATATCCCCCCACCGCCACCAGGGCCAGGTGCTCGGGCAAACCCGCCTGCGCCCAAAGCGAGCGCAGGTGGCCATCGGTCAGGCGCGCCAGGCCTTGCAAGGTGCGGCGCAAGCGGGGCAGGGCGTCGGGGGCCAGCAGGCGCTGGGCCAGGGCCTGACGGGCCTGGGCGTACGTCGGCGGCGCCGAGATCAGGGGGGCGGCGTCGGCCATGTGCGGGGTTTGCTGGGGTCAGGTGCGCGTGGCGCGCACAAAATCGGGCGGGGGCGGGCTGCCGTCCGACAGGGTGAGCACCTCATAGCCGGTGGGGGTGACCAACACTGTGTGCTCCCACTGCGCCGACAACGAGTGGTCTTTGGTCACGATGGTCCACCCGTCGCCCAGCTCCTTGATATCGCGCCGACCGGCGTTGATCATGGGCTCGATGGTGAAGGTCATCCCGGCGCGCAACTCGTCAAGCGTGCCGGGCTGGCCGTAATGCAGCACCTGCGGCTCTTCGTGAAAGACGCGGCCGATGCCGTGCCCGCAAAACTCGCGCACGATCGAAAAGCCATGCCCTTCGGCAAACTTCTGGATGGCGTGGCCGATATCGCCCAGACGGGCCCCAGGCCGCACCATCAGGATGCCGTGCCACATGGCCTCGTAGGTGATCTGGCACAGGCGCTTGGCGGCAATCGAACCCTCGCCCACCACGAACATGCGGCTGGTGTCGCCATGCCAACCATCCTTGATGACGGTGATGTCGACGTTGACGATGTCGCCCTTCTTGAGGGGTTTGTCGTTGGGAATGCCGTGGCAGACCTGGTGGTTGATGCTGGTGCAGATCGACTTGGGGTAGGGCTTGTAGCCAGGCGGTTGGTAATTCAGCGGTGCCGGCACGCAGCCTTGCACCTTGACCATGTGGTCATGGGCCAGGCGGTCGATGTCGTTGGTGGTCACACCCGGGCGGATGTGTGGTGCCAGCATGTCAAGCACCTCGGAGGCCAGGCGGCCGGCCAGCCGCATGCCCTCGATGCCTTGCTCGTCTTTGATGGAGATGGTCATGGGGCCGCATTATCCCATCGCCGCCGCAGGCTTGTGGCGACGGGGTGGCGCTGCCTACAATGGTTTGGCGGTCATCGCCCCGATGGCCCGCACAGGGAGCCGCACATGAAAACAAGCATGACGATCCGACCCATGCGCCGGGAGGACTTGGGCCGCACCCTGGACTGGGCGGCCCAGGAGGGCTGGAACCCGGGTCTGAACGATCTGGAGAGCTTTTGGGCCGCCGACCCAGGGGGCTACTGGATGGGCGAGGTGGACGGCCAGCCAGTCGCCTCGATCAGCACGGTGCGCAGCGGGCCGGGCCATGGCTTTGTGGGCCTGTACATCGTGGCACCGGCCTGGCGCGCAAAGGGCTTGGGGTGGCAACTGTGGCAACACGGCATGGCGCAGATGGGCGCGCGCCGCCTGGGGCTCGATGGCGTGGTGGCGCGCCAGGACGACTACCGCCGCAGCGGCTTTGCGCTGGCCTGGCACAACGCCCGCTTCGAGGGCCTGGCCCCGGTGGGCGCGCACATGCCCGCAACGGTGCGCCCGCTGTCGGCCTGGCCTTGGGCGCAGGCCATGGCCCTCGATGGCTGGCAGCATCCGGCCGCACCCGAACACCGACAGCCTTATTGGCGGGCCTGCCTGAACCAGACGGCCAGCCGCGCGCTGGGGGTGGGCAGCCCAACGCAGCTGCAAGGCCTGGGGGTCCTGCGTCCAGCGCGCCAAGGCTGGCGCATCGGCCCTGTGTTGGCCGAGGGGCCTGCCCAAGCCGAGGCCTTGTTGCAAGGCTTG
>JBEBDJ010000178.1:0-17946 GCA_041157045.1 Pseudomonadota bacterium | reverse complement strand
TGCGTGGGGTGGGCGACACGCTCTCGCCCTTGCTGGCCCTGCTGGTGTCCACCGGCCTGGGCCTGGTGCTGACCCCGGCGCTCATTGCCGGCTGGGCGGGCCTGCCGCAGCTGGGCATCCGGGCGGCGGCGGTGGCGACCTTGCTCTCGACCGCGGGTTCGCTGGGCTTTTTGTTCTGGCGCTTGCGCCGGCGCGGCCATGTGCTGGCGCCCAATCGGCAGTGGCTGCCGCTGCTGCGCCTGGATGGGGCGATCCTGGGCAAGGTGCTGCGCATTGGCCTGCCCACCGGGGTGCAGATGGTGGTGCTGTCGATGTCCGAGTTGATCATCCTGTCGCTGGTGAACGCGCATGGCTCGTCGGCCACGGCGGCCTATGGGGCGGTCACGCAGGTGGTCAACTATGTGCAGTTCCCGGCGCTGTCGATTGCCATCACCGCCTCGATCCTGGCGGCGCAGTCGATTGGGGCCGGCCAGCTGCAACGCCTGCCGCAAATCCTGCGCACCGGCCTGTGGCTGGTGCTGGCGCTGGTGGGCGGTCTGGTGCTGCTGGGCTATGCCCTCTCGCACGCGTTTCTGGGCCTGTTCCTGACGCAGCCCGAGGTGCTGGCCCAGGCCGAGCAGCTCCTGCACCTGATGCTCTGGAGCCTGCTGGTGTTTGGCTTGCAGGCGGTGCTGGGCGGCATCATGCGCGCCAGCGGGGATGTGTGGTGGCCGATGGCCATCTCGGTGGGCTGCATCTTGGGCGTCCAGCTGCCGGTGGCCTGGTGGCTCGATCGGCTCTGGGGCCAGCCGGGCATCTGGAGCGCGTTTGTGGTCACCTACCTGGCCATGCTGGTCTTGCAGACGGCCTATTTTGTGGGCGTGTGGCGCCATCGCCGCATCCGCCGCCTGATCTGAGACCGCCCTGCGGTGATAATCGGGGCGTGAAGCTCGCCAGACTGCCGCTGGTGCAATGCCCGAAAGGGGGCACTGGAGGAACGTCCGGACTGCACAGGACGGCGCAGGAGGTAACACCTCTCCACCGTGAGGTGAGGATCAGAGCAACAGAGACGAGCCGATTGAGTTCGGGTGAAACGGGCAATCTCTGCGCGCAGCAATGCCAAGTAGGCCAGCGTTGACGTGGTTCCGCGGAGCTGGCGGGTAGGCAGCATTGAGCCGGGTGGGCGACCCCCGGCCCAGATTGATGGCAGTCACGCGGCGGGCAACCGCCGTGCACAGAATCCGGCGTATCGGCGGGCTTCACACTTTTTTCATCCCCAAAGCCAACGCGCAGCCCGAAGGCTGCGCGTGGTGGGGGCCTGCGCCGTTTGGCGAGGCCCGGGGAATGGCCGGGCGGATCAGCCGCGCGAGGCAGCCAGCGAGCCCAGGGCGAACACCGAGTTGGGCGCGGTGACTTTGGGCAGGCTGCTTGGCGGCTTGGCAAACACGCCGCGCTTGACCGTGGGGGCCGGGGCGGGCTCGACCTGCACGCCCTTGGCGCGCTGCTCGGCCACCAACTGGCGCAGGGTGATCGACTGCAGATGCGACACCATCTTGGCGTTCAGGCCCGACCACAGATCGCTTTTCATCCAGCTGCTGTCGCCGCTGACCTCTTCTTCGTCGGGGGCGTCCACCGCGGTGATCACGTCGGCCACGCTGATGAGCTCGGCCGAGCGCGCCAGCGAGTAGCCGCCGCCGGGCCCGCGGGTGCTTTCCACCAGCTGGGCTTGGCGCAGCTTGCTGAACAGCTGCTCCAGATAGGAGAGCGAGATTTGATGCCGCACGCTGATGGCGGCAAGGGAAACGGGCCCGCGATCTTCACGCAGCGCCACATCGATCATGGCGGTCACGGCGAATCGGCTTTTGGTACTCAGACGCATGGGACGCTCCTTTGCTAAAACAGTCGGTTTCGGGGCGAAATCGGCCAAAACGGACGATTCGGTCAAACTGTGACTGAGCAGTCATTCTGACAGCTTGCCGTCAATTTGGGGAGTGTCCAGAGACTTTCAAGGGTCAAAATCCCATGAAACACGTTGCCATGTGTATCTGAATACGTGTGCAGGTGGGGTCTGCGCCCCACCGCGGCCTCAAACCGGGGCTTGCAGGCCGTCGCCCAGCTCGCGCAGGTGGTCCACATGGGCCTGCAGCGAGCGCGCGGCCACCGGCCACAGGCGTTCGGGCACGTCGCGGTAGGCGTGCGCCACCCAGTCCTGCAGGCTGCCATGGGGGAGTGCGCGCATGGCGGCGGCGATGCGCGCCTCGCGCGCCAGGCGGTGCGCCTTGAGGGCCGCAATGGCCTTGGGGGCAAAGCCCAGCACATGGCCATGGGCCGGCAGGATGAACTCGATGGCGTCTTGCGCGCAGGCGGCCAGCAGCCGCTCGAGCGAGGCCAGGTAGTCGCCCATGTGGCCGTCGGGCGGGTCGATCACGGTGGTGCTGCCGTTGAGCACATGGTCGCCCGAAAACAGCAGGCCGTCCTCTTCCAGCACCAGGCAGACGTGGTTGGCCGCATGGCCGGGGGTGTGCAGCACGCGCAGATGGTGCTGCACCAGCCCGTTGGGGCCTTGGCCTTGCAGGACCAGGCGCTCGCCATCGGCCAGCTCGCGGTCGGGCACAAAGCGGCTGTTGGCGCGCGCGGTCGGGCGCGAGGCCAGGCCCAGAATGGGCGGGCGCTGCGCGCACATGGCCTGCAGGGGGGCGGCGCCAGGCGAATGGTCGGGGTGCGAATGGGTGCAGGCAATCCAGCGGATCTGACCGCCGCAGGCGTTCCACAGGCGCGCCAGGTGCGCCTCGTCGGCGGGACCGGGGTCGATCACGCCGTAACCGGTGTGGGGGTCGCCGACCACATAGCTGTTGGTGCCCGGGCCGGTCATGACACCGGGATTGGGCGCGGTCAGGCGCTGCACATGGCGCAGCAGGGGCACCATGCGCTCGCTCTGCCAGCCCAGCTCGTGCACGATCTGCCCGTCGGGGCTGACCAGGGCCAGCTCGCCATAGGCACTCTCGTGCTCCATGAAGCGCTCTTCTCGGCCATCGACCAGGCCACCGCGCGGGCAACTCGTCCACAGGGGGCCCGCGGCGTCGGCGCAGGCCTGCAGCACCGCGTCCACCGTCGGCCATTGCTGCAGGCGCTGCAGGGTGCGAATGGTGGGGAAGATCATCAGAAAGTCGCCCGCCTCGTGGCGTTGCAGGGCTTGCGCGGGGCGGATCCACACCGGCTCGAATTGCTCCTGCTCGTCGGCCTGGGGCTGTTGGTCTGCGGGCATGCGGGCCACCAGAAAGGGCACGTCAAAGCGGCGCGGCAGGTCGCGGTCGGTGATCCAATGCGCCAGCAGGTAGACCGCATCCACCGCCAGGTGCAGGCCGAGCGCCTGGATCTGTGGCAGAAAGGGCGCGTGTCGGTCGAGCAAGGCCACGTCCTGCGCATCGGCCCAGCGGCCGTCGGCGTGGCGCGCCAGCAACAGCCCCAGCTCCTCAAAACTCTCGCGGATGGCGGCCACCGCCTGGGTGCGCGCCCTCGCGTCCTGATCGGACCGGGTCTGCAGCCAGGGGCCGTCCTGCGCGTCGGCTGCATCGATGCCCCCGCCCGGGAACACATAGGCCCCGGGCGCAAAGCTGGCGCGCATGGAGCGGCGGGTCATCATCACCTCCAGGCCATCGGGGCCGTCGCGCAGCAGCAGCACGGTGGCGGCGGGTCGGAGGGGCGCGATCTCGCGCTGGGCGTGCAGGAGTTGGGTGGGGCGTACCATGGCCCGATTATCGGCCTTGTGTGGCTGGGCCCAAGGGGGGAACGGCCCGCTGGCCAGGCGCTGCCGCGGTGCTGGTGCAGGGGGCCGATTCCGGGATAATGCCCGCATGCGAATCCGCTTTACCAAAATGCAGGGGGCCGGCAACGACTTCGTCGTGCTGGACGAGACCCAGCGCCTGCTGGGCCTGGCGCCCTGGCAGTACCGCTGGCTGGCCGATCGCCACTTTGGCGTGGGGGCCGACCAGATCCTCTCGGTGCGCCCGTCGCCGGCGCCGGGGCTGGACTTTGAATACGTGATCCACAACGCCGATGGCGGCGAGGTGGAGCATTGCGGCAACGGCGCGCGCTGCTTTGTGCGCTATGTGCGCGACAAAGGCCTGAGCACGCGCGATGTGCTGCGGGTGAAGGTCCAGCGCGGCACCATCGAGCTGCGCATGAACCCCGACGGCCGCGTGACGGTGGACATGGGCGCGCCGGTGTTTGATCTGGCGCAGGTGCCGTTTGTGCCCGATGGCCTGGACCAGCGCGTGGTCAACGGCTGGCCGCTGTACCGCCTGCCGCTGCCGGGCCACGATCCTGTGGAGGTGGCGGTGTTGTCGATGGGCAACCCGCATGCGGTGTTGCGCGTGGCCGATGTGGCCCACGCGCCCGTGGGCACCCTGGGCCCCCTGATCGAGCGCCATGCGGCGTTTCCCAACCGCGTCAACGCCGGCTTTTTGCAGGTGCTCTCGCGCAGCGAGGTGCGCCTGCGGGTCTTTGAGCGCGGCGCGGGCGAGACCCTGGCTTGCGGCACCGGCGCCTGCGCGGCGGTGGTGGCCGGCATCCGCCAGGGCTGGCTCGATGCGCAGGTGCAGGTGCACACGCACGGCGGCCGCCTCACCATCGCCTGGGACGGCGGTCTGCACGACCCGGTGCGCATGACCGGTCCCGCCACCCCTGTGTTCGAGGGCGATATCGAACTGCCCGATTCTGAAAGTGCCCTGTCATGAGCGACACCCCCGCGATCCCCCCGATCACCGAAGACGACATTGCCCAGTACCTGCTGAACACGCCCGACTTTTTCGAGCGGCATGCCAGCTTGCTGGCCGAGGTGCAGCTGACGCATCCACAAAGCCACCGCACCGTGAGCCTGCAAGAGCGCCAGGCGCTGATGCTGCGCGACAAGATCCGCTCGCTCGAGCACCGCATCGTCGACATGATCCGGCACGGCCACGAGAACATGATCCTGAGCGACAAGCTCCACCGCTGGGCCTGCGAGATGCTGGCCGCGCGGCGCGAGGACCTGACCACGCTGGCGCTGGACAACATCCGCGACATCTTCCAGGTGCCGCAGGTGGCGCTGCGCCTGTGGGACCTGGCCAGCACCGACGCCCTGGGCGCGGTGGCCACGCCGGTGGACGACAGCGTGCGCACCCTGGCGCAAGACCTGGCCACGCCCTATGTGGGCCCGGTGGCCGGTCACGAGCGCCTGCTGGCCTGGCTGGATGCGCCGGCCCAGGCCGCGTCGCTGGCGCTGCTGGCACTGCGCCCGGCCCCAGGCGGCACGCCCTTTGGCCTGCTGGTGCTGGCCTCGCCCGACGCACAGCGCTTCAATCCGCAAATGGGCACCGAGCTGCTCGAGCGCCTGGCCGAACTGGCCGGCGCGGCCCTCTCGGGTCTGCAAGAGGCGTCCCATGGCGCCGCCGACCAGCCCTGAGCCGACGCTGGCCCCGCAGGTCCAGGCCTATCTGGACCATGTGCGCCATGAGAAGCGCCTGGCCGAGCGCACCTGCACCCTCTATCGCCTGCACCTGATCCAGCTGCAGGCCCTGTGCCATGGGGCCGGCTTGGCCCTGGACCAGGTCTTGCCCGCGCATGTGCGGCGCTGGTCGGCCCAGTGGCATGCGCAGGGCCGGCAAGGGCGCGGCATTGCGCTGGTGCTCTCGTGCTGGCGCGGGTTTTACGCCTGGCTGGGTCAGCAGGGCCAGGTGCCTTTCAACCCGGTGCAAGGGGTGCGCCCGCCGCGCTCGCCCAAGCCTTTGCCGGCGGCCCTGTCGGTCGATCAGGCGGTGCAGCTGGCCGAGCACAGTGACGCGGCCCTGCCGCCCTGGCAGCAGGCACGCGATGCGGCCATGGTCGAGCTGCTCTACGGCTGCGGCCTGCGCGTCTCGGAGCTGTGCGGCTTGGATGTGCAAGCAAGCGACGCCGCGCTGCGCGAGGGACGCGGCTGGATCGATCTGTCGGCCGCCGATGTGCAGGTGCTGGGCAAGGGCCGCAAGCGCCGCCAGGTGCCGCTTGGGCGCGCCGCCCTGACCGCCCTGCAGGCCTGGCTCACCGAGCGCCAGGGCCTGACCCTGCGCGACCCGCAGGCCCTGTTTGTGGGCCATCGGGGCCAGCGCCTGGCGCCGGCAGGGGTGTGGCAGAGCCTGCGTCGCCATGCCGCGCAGGCCGGCCTGGCCGTGCCGGTGCATCCGCACATGCTGCGCCACAGCTTTGCCAGCCATGTGCTGCAGTCCAGTGGCGACCTGCGTGCGGTGCAAGAGCTGCTGGGGCACGCCAGCATTGCCACCACCCAGGTCTACACCCGGCTCGATTTCCAGCACCTGGCCAAGACCTACGACCAGGCGCATCCGCGCGCGCGCCGCGGCGCCAAAGGCTGAGCGGGCGGGCCCGGGTGCCCGGCGTCTGGGACAATCGGCGCATGAAAACCATACGGCTCAAAGAAGGCAAGGAGCGCTCGCTCTTGCGGCGCCACCCCTGGGTGTTCGAATCGGCGATCGCGCGCGGCGGCGCCGACCCCGGCGAGACGGTCCGCATCGAGGCGGCCGACGGCCGCTTTCTGGGCTGGGCCGCGTTCAGCCCCGCCTCGCGCATCCGCGCCCGGGTGTGGAGCTTTGACGAGGCGCAGCGCATCGACGCCAGCTTTCTGAGCCGCCGCATCGCGCAGGCCCTGGCCGCGCGCGACTGGCTGGACATCCCCAGCAATGGCCGGCGCCTGATCCATGGCGAAGCCGACGGCCTGCCGGGCCTGGTGGTCGACCGCTACGACGACACCCTGGTGGCGCAGTTTGGCGCGTGCGGGGTGGAGCGCTTCAAGCCGGCGATTGCCGATGCGCTGCTGGCGCAGACGGGCCTCTCGCGCCTGTACGAGCGCTCGGACGCGTCGGTGCGCCAGCTCGAAGGCCTGCCCGAGGTGACGGGCTGGTTGCGCGGGGAGGGGGCCACCGAGGTGCGCATCCAGGAGCACGACTGGCAGCTCACGCTCGATGTGGCACGCGGTCACAAGACAGGCTTTTACCTGGACCAGCGCGACAGCCGGGGCCGCTTTGCGCGCGAGGTGCGCCAGCGGGGCTTTGCGCGCGTGCTCAATTGCTATGGCTACACCGGGGGCTTCACCGTGGCGGCCCTCATGGGCGGCGCCAGCGAGGTGCTGACCATCGACTCCTCGGGCCCGGCCCTGGAGCGGGCCCGCGCCCATGTGGACCTCAACGGCCTGGACCCGGCGCGCGCGCAGTTTCTGGATGCCGATGTGAACGCCAGTTTGCGCCGGTTTCTGGAAACGGGGGAGCGCTTTGACGCCATCGTGCTCGACCCGCCCAAGCTCGCGCCCACGGCGGCGCACGCCGAGCGGGCCGCGCGCGCCTACAAGGACATCAACCGCCTGGCCCTGCGCCTGCTGGTGCCGGGCGGGGCGCTGTACACCTTCTCGTGCTCGGGCGGGATCAGCGCCGATCTGTTCCACAAAATCGTGGCCTCGGCCGGCACCGATGCGGGGGTCGACGGCTACCTGAGCGCGCGCCTGCAGGCCGCGCCCGACCATCCCATGACGATCGACTTCCCCGAAGGCGAGTACCTCAAGGGCCTGGTCGTGCTGCGCAAGGCGGCTTGAAAAACAGGGCTACACTCCCCAATTCTTCAGATCCGGCGGGTCGCCCAGGGCGGCCCGCATCTCTTTTCGGAGCCACCATGTCCCTCATTCCTGCCACCATCCTCACGGGCTTTCTGGGCTCGGGCAAGACGACCTTGCTCAAGCGCGTGCTGACCGAGGCGCACGGCCACAAGATCGCGGTGATCGAAAACGAATTCGGTGAAGAGAACATCGACAACGACATCCTGGTCAGCAACACCGAGGAGCAGATCATCCAGATGAGCAACGGCTGCGTCTGCTGCACCATCCGTGAGGACTTGCGCACCACCTTGCAAATGCTGGCGGCCAAGCGGCGCAAAGGCCTGCTTCAGTTTGACCGGGTGGTGATCGAGACCACCGGCCTGGCCGACCCGGGCCCGGTGGCGCAAACCTTTTTCATGGACGACGAGATCGCCGAGAGCTTTTTGCTCGACGCCATCCTGACCCTGGTGGACGCCAAGCACGCGGCGCAGCAACTCAATGACCGCCAGGAGGCGCGCCGCCAGGTGGGCTTTGCCGACCAGCTGTTCATCAGCAAGGCCGACCTGGTCGAGCCGCAGGCCCTGGAGGCCTTGCAGCACCGCCTGCGCCACATGAACCCGCGCGCGCCGCAAAAGGTGGTGCACTTTGGCGAGGTGTCGCTGGCCGAGGTGTTTGACCTGCGTGGCTTCAACCTCAATGCCAAGCTCGACATCGACCCCGACTTCCTGAGCGAGGACGGCCATGGGCATCACCACGATCACGACCATGCGCATGGCGAGCATTGCGACCACCCCTCGCACCAGCACGACCACGGCCACCACCATCACCACGACGATGACGTCAAGAGCTTTGTCTACCGGGCCGATCGCCCCTTCGATCCGGCCAAGCTCGAGGACTTCCTGGGCGCCATCGTCAACATCTACGGCCCGCGCATGCTGCGCTACAAGGGCGTGTTGTGGATGCGCGGCACCGAACGCAAGGTGATTTTCCAGGGCGTGCACCAGTTGATGGGCAGCGATCTGGGCCCGGCCTGGGGCGCTGATGAAAAGAAAATGAGCAAGATGGTGTTCATTGGCATCGAGTTGCCGCGCGAGATCCTGGAGCAGGGTCTGCAGCAGTGCCTGGTTTGATTCGGCCTGGCGGTAGACCCTGCAGGTCCGTGTCAGCAAAGCATGGCTACAATGCCCGCCGACAGGGTGTTTCGTTGACACCGGCCCAACAGGGGCCGACGAGCCCCCTGTTGAACGCAGGCCTTGCGTCTCCGATGGGATGTTTGGCCGCTTTGCGGACCCAGGCTCGATGCCTGAGCCGCGCCCGCTGAGGAGCATGACGTGAAGACGACACCGAAGAACGCAGCGTCCAAGCCGGTCAAGACGACCGCCGCGACGTCCTCCGCGCGAGCGTCCTCCAAACCCGCGCCGGTGAAGGCAGCGACCGCCAAGACTGCCGCGGCCAAAGCACCGGCCAAGGCGCCCGCCAAGGCAGCGGCCAAAGCCCCGGCCAAAGCGCCGTCAAGCAAAGCCCCCCCCAAAGCCCCGGCCAAGACCGCGGTCAAAGCCCCCGCCAAGGCGGCGGCCAAGGCGCCCGTGAAGGCAGCCGCCAAAGCCGTGGACAAAGCCCCGGTCAAGGCCACCGCCAAGCCCGCTGCCAAAGCCGCGGCAACGGCCAAGGCCCCGGTCAGCGCCAAAGCCGCGACCAAACCCACGCCGGCCCCTGCCGTCAAGGCTGTCGCACCCGCGGCGGCCAAGGCGGCCGTGCCGGTCAAACCCGCCGCCGCCCCTGTGCCGGCCAAGCCGGTCACCCCTCGCAATACCAAGTCCGCACGCTCTGCGGCCTTGGTGGTTCCGTCCATGCCGCAGGCGGTGGCTTCCACCGCCGCCAAGGCCAGTTATTTCCCCAGCATGCCTTCTACTGTTCTGAACGTTCCGGTTCCTACCCCGCTTAAAAAAGACGCCAAATTGGCGAACAACTGGAAATCCAAGCCGATTGACCAGCTGACCGACGCCGACGTCATCGCCATGCCCGACGACGAGTACATGAACGATGTGCAGATGGCCTATTTCCGCCGCAAGCTGGTGCAACTCAAGCAGGACATCCTGACCAACGCCGGCGAGACGACCGAGCACCTGCGCGAAGACACCGTGGTGGTGCCGGACCCGGCCGACCGCGCCACCATCGAAGAAGAGCACGCGCTTGAGCTGCGCACCCGCGACCGCGAGCGCAAGCTGCTCAAGAAGATCGAGCAGTCCATCGCCCGCATCGACGCTGGCGACTACGGCTTTTGCGACGAGACCGGCGAGCCCATCGGCGTGGGCCGCTTGCTGGCCCGTCCGACCGCCACCCTGTCGCTCGAGGCCCAGCAGCGGCGCGAGCTCAAGCAGAAAATGTTTGGCGACTGATCGCCGCAGACCGCGGGCATGCGCTGCTGCGTGCCCGCTGGTTCTGACACGGGGACCGCGACCGCACCATGGCCCGATTGCCTCGCCTGACCCTGCCCGGGTATCCCCACCATGTGATCCAGCGTGGCAACGATCGCCAGCCGATCGTGCGCGACGATCAGGACCGCCAGCGCCTGTATGACCTGTGGTTTGAGCAGTCCCGCCTGTTCAAGGTGGCCATCCACGCCTGGGTGCTGATGGACAACCACTTTCACCTGCTGGCCACCCCCGAGACCCAGGACGGTCTGCCGCGCATGATGCAGGCCGTGGGCCGCGCCTATGTGCGCCAGCACAACCTGCGCCATGGGCGCACCGGCACCCTGTGGGAAGGGCGCTACCGCAGCAACCTGATCGAGTCCGAGCGCTACCTGCTCGCCTGCATGGTCTACATCGACCTCAACCCGGTGCGTGCTGGCATGGTGGCGCAGCCGCAAGACCATGCCTGGTCCAGCCATCGGCACTGTATTGGGCTCTCGCGCGACAAATTGGTGACGCACCACGCACTGTATTGGGCCTTGGGCAACACCCCGTTTGCCCGCGAAGCCGCGTATGCCGAGCTGGTGCAGCACGGCCTGGCCGAGCGCCAGCGCGCCGACCTGACCCACAGCGCCTTGTCGGGCTGGGCCCTGGGTACCGATCGCTTTGTGACCGAGCTCAAGGCGCAGACCGAGCGCCGTCTGCAGCCGGGCAAGGCCGGGCGGCCCTTCAAATCCCCGCAGGGTTGATCTGTCCCCAATTAAGACTCCATCGAATCGCGCAGAGAATTAATTGGGATCTGACCCCAATTAATTTTTCTGGCACGGGGGTTGCTGTGCAGTATCATGCTCGACCTGCGTAAAAACCCTAGGAGCGCGCCATGACGACGGCTGCTGATCAACTTTTCTTGCAACAAAACGGTCTGTATGACCCCGCCAACGAGCACGACGCGTGTGGTGTTGGCTTTGTGGCGCACATCAAGGGACAGAAGTCCCATGCCATCGTCACCCAGGCGCTCAAGATTCTCGAGAACCTCGACCACCGGGGTGCCGTCGGTGCCGACAAGCTCATGGGCGACGGCGCCGGCATCCTGATCCAGCTGCCCGATGCGCTCTACCGCGACGAGATGGCCAAGCAAGGCCTGGCGCTGCCGCCCTTTGGCGAGTACGGCGTGGGCATGGTCTTTCTGCCCAAGGAGCACGCCTCGCGCATGGCTTGCGAGCAAGAGCTCGAGCGCGCCGTCAAGGCCGAAGGCCAGGTGGTGCTGGGCTGGCGCGATGTGCCCGTCAACCTCGACATGCCCATGTCGCCCCGTGTGCGCGCCAAAGAGCCGATCATCCGCCAGATCTTCATCGGCCGCGGCGCCGACGTGATCGTGCAGGACGCGCTCGAGCGCAAGCTGTACGTGATCCGCAAGACCGCCAGCGCCGCCATCCAGGCGCTCAAGCTCAAGCACAGCAACGAGTACTACATCCCCAGCATGTCCAGCCGCACCGTGGTCTACAAGGGCCTGCTGCTGGCCGACCAGGTGGGCACTTACTACCTGGACCTGCAGGACGAGCGCTGCGTCTCGGCCCTGGGCCTGGTGCACCAGCGCTTCTCGACCAACACCTTCCCCGAGTGGCCGCTGGCCCACCCCTACCGCTATGTGGCGCACAACGGCGAGATCAACACCGTCAAGGGCAACTACAACTGGATGCGTGCGCGCGAGGGCGTGATGTCCTCGCCGGTGCTGGCCAACGACCTGCAAAAGCTCTACCCCATCAGCTTTGCTGGCCAGTCCGACACCGCCACCTTCGACAACTGCCTGGAACTGCTGACCATGGCGGGTTACCCCATCAGCCAGGCGGTGATGATGATGATTCCCGAGCCCTGGGAACAGCACACCACCATGGACGCGCGCCGCAAGGCCTTCTATGAGTACCACGCGGCCATGCTCGAGCCCTGGGACGGCCCGGCCTCGATCGTGTTCACCGACGGCCGCCAGATTGGCGCCACCCTTGACCGCAACGGCCTGCGGCCTTCGCGCTACTGCGTGACCGACGACGACATGGTCATCATGGGCTCGGAGTCGGGCGTGCTGCCCGTGCCCGAGAGCAAGATCGTGCGCAAGTGGCGCCTGCAGCCGGGCAAGATGTTCCTGATCGATCTGGAGCAAGGCCGCATGATCGACGACGAGGAACTCAAGGCGGGCCTGGCCAGTGCCAAGCCTTACGCCCAGTGGATCGACAACCTGCGCATCAAGCTCGACGATGTGGCCGAGGGCCAGCAGGCGGCGCCGACCAGCCCTGTTTCGCTGCTGGACCAGCAACAGGCCTTCGGCACCACCCAGGAAGACATCAAGTTCCTGATCGCGCCCATGGCCGCGCAAGGCGAGGAGGGCATTGGCTCGATGGGCAACGACAGCCCGCTGGCCGTGCTCTCGGACAAGAACAAGCCGCTCTACAACTACTTCAAGCAGTTGTTTGCGCAGGTGACCAACCCGCCGATCGACCCGATCCGCGAAGCGATCGTGATGTCGCTGGTGTCCTTCATTGGCCCCAAGCCCAACCTGCTCGACATCAACCAGGTCAACCCGCCCATGCGCCTGGAGGTGAGCCAGCCGGTGCTGGACTTTGCCGACATGGCCAAGCTGCGCGACATTGCCCGCGTGACCCAGGGCAAGTTCAAGAGCGCCACGCTCGACATCACCTACCCGGTCAGCTGGGGCCGCGAGGGCGTGGAGGCCAAGCTGGCCTCGCTGTGCGCCGAAGCGGTGGACGCCATCAAGGGCGGCCACAACATCCTGATCATCAGCGACCGCGGCGTCAACGCCGAGCGCGTGGCCATCCCGGCCCTGCTGGCGCTGTCGGCCATCCACCAGCACCTGGTGCGTGAGGGCCTGCGCACCACCGCCGGCCTGGTCGTCGAGACCGGCACCGCGCGCGAGGTGCACCACTTTGCGGTGCTGGCGGGCTATGGCGCCGAGGCGGTTCACCCCTACCTGGCCATGGAAACCCTGGCCGCCATGCACAAGGACCTGCCGGGCGATCTGTCGGCCGACAAGGCCATCTACAACTACGTCAAGGCGGTGGGCAAGGGCCTGTCCAAGATCATGTCCAAGATGGGCGTGAGCACCTACATGTCCTACTGCGGCGCGCAGCTCTTTGAGGCCATCGGCATCAACAAAGAGACGATCGACAAGTACTTCACCGGCACCGCCAGCCGCGTCGAGGGCATCGGCGTGTTTGAGATTGCCGAAGAAGCGATCCGCATGCACAAGGCCGCGTTTGGCGACGACCCGGTCCTGGCCAATGCGCTGGACGTGGGCGGCGAGTACGCCTGGCGCGCCCGTGGCGAAGAGCACATGTGGACCCCGGACGCGATTGCCAAGCTGCAGCACAGCACGCGTGCCAACAACTTCAGCACCTACAAGGAATACGCGCAGATCATCAACGACCAGAGCAAGCGCCACATGACGCTGCGCGGTCTGTTCGAGTTCAAGATCGATCCGGCCAAGGCCATCCCGCTCGAGCAGGTCGAGCCGGCCAGCGAGATCGTCAAGCGCTTTGCCACCGGCGCCATGTCGCTCGGTTCGATCTCGACCGAGGCGCATGCCACCCTGGCCGTGGCCATGAACCGCATTGGCGGCAAGAGCAACACCGGCGAAGGCGGCGAGGACCCGGCGCGTTACCGCAACGAGCTCAAGGGCATCCCGATCAAGCAGGGCGCCACGCTCAAGAGCGTGATTGGCGATGAGCAGGTCGAGGTGGACATGCCGCTGCAAGACGGCGACAGCCTGCGCTCGCGCATCAAGCAGGTGGCCTCGGGCCGCTTTGGCGTGACCGCCGAGTACCTCTCGAGCGCCGACCAGATCCAGATCAAGATGGCCCAGGGCGCCAAGCCTGGCGAGGGCGGTCAGCTGCCCGGTGGCAAGGTCTCGACCTACATCGGCAAGCTGCGTCACTCGGTGCCGGGTGTGGGCCTGATCTCGCCCCCGCCGCACCACGACATCTACTCGATCGAGGACCTGGCCCAGCTGATCCACGACCTCAAGAACGTGGCCCCGCACAGCGACATCAGCGTCAAGCTGGTCTCGGAAGTGGGCGTGGGCACCATCGCCGCGGGCGTGGCCAAGTGCAAGGCCGACCATGTGGTGATCGCCGGCCATGACGGCGGCACCGGTGCCTCGCCCTGGTCCTCGGTCAAGCACGCCGGTTCGCCCTGGGAAATCGGCCTGGCCGAGACCCAGCAGACCCTGGTGCTCAACGGCCTGCGCGGCCGCATCCGTGTGCAGGCCGACGGCCAGATGAAGACCGGCCGCGACGTCGCCATTGGCGCGCTGCTGGGCGCCGACGAGTTTGGCTTTGCCACCGCGCCGCTGGTCGTCGAGGGCTGCATCATGATGCGCAAGTGCCACCTGAACACCTGCCCGGTGGGGGTGGCCACGCAAGACCCGCTGCTGCGCAAGAAGTTCTCGGGCAAGCCCGAGCATGTGGTCAACTACTTCTTCTTCATTGCCGAAGAAGTGCGCCAGATCATGGCCCAGCTGGGCATTGCCAAGTTTGACGACCTGGTCGGCCGCGCCGATCTGCTTGACATGCGTGCCGGCATTGCCCACTGGAAGGCCCGTGGCCTGGACTTCTCGCGCCTGCTGGCCGTGCCGCAGGTCGACGCCGAGGTGCCCAAGCGCCATGTTGAGATGCAGGAGCACGGTCTTGAGAAGTCGCTCGACCAGGTGCTGATCGCCAAGAGCCGCGCCGCCATCGACAAGGGCGAGAAGGTGCAGTTCATGGAGACCGCGCGCAACGTCAACCGCTCGGTGGGCGCGATGCTCTCGGGCGCGGTGACCAAGGTGCATCCGGAAGGCCTGCCCGACGACACCATCCGCATCCAGCTCGAAGGCACCGGTGGCCAGTCCTTTGGCGCCTTCCTCTGCAACGGCATCACGCTGTACCTGATCGGCGAGGCCAACGACTACACCGGCAAGGGCCTCTCGGGCGGCCGCGTGGTGGTGCGCCCGAGCCTGGACTTCCGCGGCGTGGCCGCGCAGAACATCATCGTGGGCAACACCGTGATGTACGGCGCCACCACCGGTGAGGCCTTCTTCGCGGGCGTGGCCGGCGAGCGCTTTGCGGTGCGCCTGTCGGGCGCCACCGCGGTGGTGGAGGGCACGGGCGACCACGGCTGCGAGTACATGACCGGCGGCACCGTGGCGGTGCTGGGCAAGACCGGCCGCAACTTTGGTGCCGGCATGAGCGGCGGCGTGGCCTATGTCTATGACGAGGACGGCCAGTTCGCCAAGCGCTGCAACACCGCCATGGTCAGCATGGAGAAGGTGCTCAGCAGCGCCGAGCAAGAGGCGCAGATCGACCGCGCCATCTGGCACCGCGACCAGACCGACGAGGCGCAGCTGCGCAAACTGCTGGAAGACCACTTCAAGTGGACCGGCAGCCGCCGCGCACGCGAACTGCTCGATGACTGGGCGCAGGCCCGTGCCAAATTCGTCAAGGTCTTCCCCAACGAGTACAAGCGCGCGCTGGGCGAGATCAATGCCAAGAAGGCCGCTCAGGCCGCCAAGCCGGTGGCTGCCTAAAGCCCCGCGAACGCCAGCAAAGGAATCATCATGGGAAAAGTCACCGGCTTCATGGAGTTTGAGCGCATTGAGGAGGCCTACCTGCCGCCGCAAGAGCGCGTGAACAACTACAAGGAATTTGTCCTCACGCTCACCCCCGAGCAGGCCAAGATCCAGGGCGCGCGCTGCATGGACTGCGGCACGCCGTTTTGCAACAACGGCTGCCCGGTCAACAACATCATTCCGGACTTCAACGACCTGGTCTATCGCAACGACTGGAAGAACGCGATCGAGGTCCTGCACAGCACCAACAACTTCCCCGAGTTCACCGGCCGCATCTGCCCCGCGCCCTGCGAGGCCGCTTGCGTGGCCAACGTCAACGGCGACGCGATCGGCATCAAGTCGATCGAGCACGCCATCATCGACCGCGCCTGGTCCGAAGGCTGGGTGCAGCCGCAGCCGCCCAAGGTCAAGACCGGCAAGAAGGTCGCGGTGGTGGGCGCCGGCCCGGCCGGTCTGGCCGCGGCGCAGCAGTTGGCGCGCGCCGGTCACGACGTGACCCTGTTCGAGAAGAACGACCGGGTGGGTGGCCTGCTGCGCTACGGCATCCCCGACTTCAAGCTCGACAAGGGCCTGATCGACCGCCGTGTCCAGCAACTCGAGGCCGAGGGCGTGACGGTGCGCACCGGCGTGCTGGTGGGCGACTGGCCGCAAGACTCCAAGGTCACCAACTGGTCCAAGGAGCGCATCAGCGCCGACGAGCTCAAGCAGGCCTTTGACGCGGTGCTGCTGACCGGCGGCTCCGAGCAGTCGCGCGACCTGCCGGTGCCCGGCCGCGAGCTCTCGGGCATCCATTTCGCGATGGAGTTCCTGCCCCAGCAGAACAAGGTCAACGCGGGCGACAAGCTCAAGGACCAGCTGCGCGCCGACGGCAAGCATGTGATCGTGATCGGCGGTGGCGACACCGGCAGCGACTGCGTGGGCACCAGCACCCGCCACGGCGCCAAGAGCGTGACCCAGTTCGAGGTCATGCCCATGCCGCCCGAGCAAGAGAACAAGCCCCTGGTCTGGCCCTACTGGCCGCTCAAGCTGCGCACCAGCTCCAGCCACGACGAGAGCCAGGCGCGTGGCCTGCTCAAGCGCGAGTTCGCCATCTCGACCAAGGAATTCATCGGCAAGAACGGCAAGCTCATCGCCCTCAAGACCGCGCAGGTCGAGATGAAGGACGGCAAGCTGGTCGAGGTGCCGGGCTCTGAAAAAGAGTGGCCCGCCGACCTGGTGCTGCTGGCCATGGGTTTTGTCAACCCGGTGCCCACCGTGCTCGACGCCTTTGGCGTGGACAAGGACGCCCGCGGCAATGCCCGCGCCAGCACCGAGGTCGACGGCGGCTATGCCACCAATGTGGCCAAGGTCTTTGCCGCAGGCGATATGCGCCGTGGCCAGTCGCTGGTGGTCTGGGCGATCCGCGAAGGCCGCCAGGCGGCGCGCGCGGTCGACGAGTTCCTGATGGGCCAGACGACCTTGCCGCGCTAAGCGCTTTACCGTGCGGGGCTAGAATCTTTGGTTCTTCCCCAGCCGTTCCCAAACGGGCTGGCCATTGCCAGCCCGTTGTTGTTCATGAACCCTTCCGAGCGTCCTGCCCTGGTTGAACTGCGTCAGCTGTCCTTTGCCTATGGGGACCGGCTGATTTTGCGCGACCTCAATATGCGCGTGCCGCGTGGACAGGTCACGGCCCTCATGGGCGTGTCGGGTGGCGGCAAGACCACGGTGCTGCGCCTGATCGGTGGCCAGCTGCGTGCCCAGCAGGGCCAGGTGCTGTTTGACGGGGCCGACATTGGGGGCATGGACACCCAGGTCCTGTACGCCGCGCGCCGGCGCATGGGCATGTTGTTCCAGTTTGGCGCGCTCTTCACCGACATGTCGGTGTTCGACAACGTGGCCTTTCCCCTGCGCGAGCACACCCGCTTGCCCGATCGCCTGGTGCGCGACATTGTGCTGATGAAGCTCGACGCGGTGGGCCTGCGCGGCGCGCATGCCCTGCGGCCTTCGGACCTCTCGGGCGGCATGGCGCGCCGCGTGGCGCTGGCCCGCGCCATGGCACTCGATCCGCAGCTCATGATGTACGACGAGCCCTTTGCCGGGCTTGACCCCATTTCGCTGGGCACGGCGGCGCGCCTGATCCGGCGCCTGAACGACAGCCTGGGCATGACCAGCGTGGTGGTCTCGCACGATGTGCACGAGACCTTTGCGATTGCCGATCATGTGGTGCTGCTGGCCGGCGGCGGCATCATTGCCCAGGGCACGCCGCAGTCGCTCATGGACAGCCCCGATCCGCTGGTGCAGCAGTTTGTGCACGCGCGTCCGGACGGCCCCGTGCCCTTTCA
>JBEBDJ010000177.1:0-13193 GCA_041157045.1 Pseudomonadota bacterium | reverse complement strand
CCACCCTGACCGCAGGTCAGGACATCGGCGTGACCCGGTCGGTCTCGGTCGCTGGCTTGCTCACGCTCAATGCTGGTCGGGATGCTGTGTTGTCTCAGCTGAGCAGCGATGGCAACAACATCTCGGTCACGGCGGGGGGGGATTTGTCGCTCCTGTCGGCCGCCACCCCGGCGCGAATCGTCTTGACGGCGGGATCCGACATGAGTGTGTCCAACCTGAGCGCAGGGACCACCGCGCAACTCAAGGCACCCGCTGGTGCCATGAACCTGTCGAATGCCAGTGTGGCCACGGGGCTTGACCTGCAGGCCAACGCAGGTCTGTTGGGCAGGAGTTGGCAGGTGTCCGCAGGGGGGGTGGTGGCGAGCACGGGGGGGACCCTCAATGTCAAATCCATTTCGGCCAATGGCTTGGTGGATCTGCAGACGACGGGGGCGATGACCCTGACCAATGTCATGAGCGATCAAGGTGGGATCAAGCTTGTCGCTTCCTCCGGTCTGACGGTCTCTCGCGCCAGCGCCAAGCAGTTGCTGGACATCAGCGGGGCCAGCGGTGTGATCGGGTCCTCCTTGGTGTCTGAGCAAGGCCAGGTCAAGGTGGTGGCCACCGCGGGATCCATCAACGTCAAATCGGTGGTGGCATCCACCAACTTCACGGCGCAGGCCAGTCAGGACATCACGCTCACCAGTTTCAATGTCAGCCAGGGCGGGGCCTCTTTGAACGCCACCAGGGGTTTGACGGTCCGTTCGGCCTCCACCTACGGCGATCTGAACACCTACAGTGGCGGCCTCACGGCCATCAACTCGCTGGTGTCAACGGCCGGACGTGTCACAGCCGACTCGGCCCAGGCACTTCGCTTGACCTCGGTCATCGGCCAGACAGGCGTGACCCTCAGTTCGGTCCAGGGCTTGAGCGCCAAGAACCTGATGAGCGATGCCGGCGCCATCTCGCTGACATCCAGCAGTGGCGATGTGAGCATCAACAACACCTTGGCTTACGCAGGCATCTCGGCCACCGCCAGCACCAGCTTGCAGTTGTTGCGCTTTAACGTGAGCAACGGTGGGGCCACCATGAGCGCTGGCACGACCATGAGCTTCAAGGCCGGGACGGTCAGAGGCAATGTGGATGCCCAGTCGGGTCAAGCCATGGTTTTGGGGAGCTTGATTTCAGAGACCGGTACAGTGGTGGCCAGATCAACCCATTCCAGCGTGTCGTTCTCGAGCTTGATGGCTTATGGGGATGTCACCCTGGACGGAGAGGCCGGCAACACCGAAGCGCCTGCCGTGTCGGGCTCGTCACTGACCACCCAAGGGGGCTTGACCGTGACCGCCAGCAGCGGCAGTGCCACCTTCAAGAGCCTGGTGGCCGGTGCGAACAGCAGCTTTGATCTGGACAACGGCAGTCTGCGCATCTCCCGCATCAGCGGGATCACCCGAGGGGCCATGAGCATCCTGGTGGATGGCGGGTCCGTGTCCTTGCCCCGCAACTTCTGAGCCCGAAAGGTCCACAGCCCCGGCGGGGCTGTGGCACCGGGGCATTGGCAGGGGCTTGCGTCTTAGGCCGGCGCCACCGCAATCAGCACATTGCAGGGGGCGTACTCGACCAGGGATTTGGCCGTGGCGTCGCTCCACCAGCGGCGCAGCAGGCTTTTTTCCTGCACATGCTGCACGATGATGAGGTCGGCTTCGAAGTCGCGCGCGTGGTCGGAGATCTGGCGCACCGCGTCGCCCACCAACAGCTGCGCGCTGGCCTGATGGCCCGCAGCTTGCAACTGCGCCAGGCCCTGGGACATGGTTCGCTCAAACTCCTCGCGCACCGCCACGGGCAGCTGCGCGTCCTGGTAGCCGTACTCCAGACTGGTCAGCTCGGTGGCCGAGGGCACCGCCGCCACCAGACGCAGCTGGGCGTTCTTGAGCGCCGGCAATTCGCGAATCGACAGCAGCGATTGCAGTCGCTGCGGGCTGCCGTCGTATGCCAACACGATGCGGTGGTACATGGGGACTTCTCCATGCTGTCAACGCTGACAGCTCATGGAGGCGATGGTAACCTTTGGGCCCCCGATTGCGCGCGGCCGCACATCGGTGCTAACCCTTGCGCGGCGAGCCGGTTTCAGGGCTGGGGCATCACCTGATCGGCCAGCCACCGACCCAGCATGGGCCCTTGGTCTTCCTGCAGGAAATGGCTGGCCCGGCGCACCACCAGATGCGCTTGGCCGCGCGCGCCCGGCACTTGTTGCTGAAAGCGAAGCGCCAAGCCTTTGGTGATGGGATCGCGCGTCGAAAAACTGGTCAGCAAGGGCTTGCGCCATTGCCGCAGCACGTCCCATGCGGCTTCGTTGGCCCGCGCCTCGGGGTCGCCGGGGTGGATGGGCACCAGGCTTGGAAAGCTGCGCGCGCCCGCGGTGTGGGCGCGGCTGGGGAAGGGCGCATCGTAGGCCGCGCGCTCTTGCGGGCTGAGGGCTCTGACGCAACCCAGGTTGACAATGCGGCCAATCGGAAACCACGGGCTCCATCGCGAGAACGCCCGCCAGAGCCGAAAAGCAGGGGGCACCTGGTCGCGCCCAATGGGCAAACCGCCATTGGCCACCACCAGGCGGTCAAAGCGATCGGGATGGCTGGTGGCCATGCGCAGTCCAATCAATGAGCCCCAGTCCTGACCGAACAAGGTGATGTGACGCAAGTCGCGCTGGAGCAACCAGGCGCGCATCCAAAGCACATGCCGCGCAAAGCTGTAGTCGCGCTGCTGTGTGGGTTTGTCGGAGCGACCCATGCCCACCAGATCGGGCGCCACCACCCGAAGGCCGCGGGCCAGCAGCGGCGGGATCATGTGGCGATACAGATAACTCCAAGAGGGCTCGCCGTGCATGAGCAGCACCACGGGTGCGTCGCGCGGCCCCTCGTCAATGCAGGCCACCCGCAGCGGGGTGTGGGTGGCGTCCCCCAGGGTTTCGTATTGCGGCGTCCAGGGAAAGTCGGGCACCTGCGCAAAGCAATGCTCGGGCGTGCGCAACACGCCGCTGAGCGTGGGCCACTGCGCCAGCAGTTCGGCCAGCGTGGGCTCTGGCGACGTCATGCCGCCAAGCCCCCGCACGCCCCGGGGTGCTGACCCTTGATTCGGGAAAAGTCATTCATCAATACATCATTGTATGTTAATTGTGCACAGCGGGGCATACCGCTGTCACTTGGGCGTCGCTCAGCGACGGCGCCAGCGCCACAAGCCCCAGGCCAGCAGCGCGGCCAGCGCGATCAGCACCGGCCAGCGAAAGCGCGGGATGTACACATTCACGAAGGAATTGATCTGCACCTGCAGGATCGGGTTGTAGTCGGCCGGGATGGGCAGCACCCCATGGCTGCGTTCGTAGGCGGCAAAGTCCTCGACCATGCGACGCACCCGCTCGGGTTCGGCATCGCTCAGGTCGCGGGTCTCACCGGGGTCGTCGATCAGGTGGTACAGGCGCCAGCGCCCATCGCCCACCGGCGGCAGGTTGCGCACCAGCTTGTGGTCGCCCCGGTAAAGCGCCTGGTTGCCCGACAGCTCCTGGCCCACCGGCTCGTCTGGGCCGTAGGCGCGGGCTTGCTCACCGCGCATCACCGGCAGCAGGTTGCGCCCCCGCAAGGCCTGCTGGGGCGCGGTCTCCTGGGGGATGGGCAGGCCCGCCAAGGACAAGAGGGTCGGGGCCAGATCGGTCACTTGTGCAAAGTGCGGATGGATCGAACCGGCGCGGATGCCGGGCGCACCCGCAATCACCAGAGGCACGCGCACCCCGCCTTCAGACACGTAAAACTTGTGCCCAGAGAGGGGCGAATTGGCCGCGCTGGCCCAGCCCGGGCCCAGCACGCCGTATTGGCCGGGGCCCCCAAGGGCGTCGGTGTCGCGCCGGTACTGCCAGCCCAGCCAAAGACGCCCAGCCAGGGTGGCGTAGGGGTCTGATGCCTCGGCGCCGTTGTCCGACAGAAAGATCACCACGGTGTTGGACAGATCGCCCAAGTCGCGCAGGCCTTGCAGCATGCGGCCGACCTCGTGGTCGAGGGCTTCGATCATGCCGGCGTAGACCTCCATATTGCGCTCGGCATGGCGGCGTTCAGTGGCCGACAGGCCCGACCAGTCGGGCGTGTAGGCATTGCGCTGCAAAGGGGTCTGGCGAGCGATCACCCCTTGTTCGCGGGCGCGCTCAAAGCGCTGCTGCCGCAAGGCATCCCAGCCCTGCGCATAGCGGCCGCTGTAGCGCTGCACAAAGTCTTTTGGGGCCTGCAGCGGCATGTGCGGGGCCTGGAATGCCAGGTAGGCAAAAAAAGGCGGTCGCTCGGTTTTGCCCGCCCGGTCGGCCCGCAAGTCGGCCAGCAGGCGGTCGACAAAAAAAGTGGACGAGTAATACTGGCGCGGCATCGTGACCAGCCGGCCATCCTCGTACCAGTCGATGGTGTCGCTCAGATCCAGATACCGCTGCAGCGGATCCCAGTGATCAGAACCACTGCCCCCTTGCACCAGCGAGCGGTCAAAGCCGCGCTGAGGGGGCAGGTTGTGCGGCTCGGTGCCCACATGCCATTTGCCACTCACGTAGGTGCGGTAGCCGGCCGCCTTCAGGCGACTGGCCACGGTGATGGTGCGCGGGTCGAGCACGGTCAGGTAGCCCGGCTTGCCGACGTGGCGTTGCGGGATGCTCTCGCGCATATTGCCCACCCCGTTGAGGTGGTTGTCCACCCCCGTCAGCAGCATGGCCCGGGTAGGCGAGCAAGAGGCCGAGACATGGAAATTGCCAAAGCGCACGCCTTGGCGAGCCAGGGCATCCAGATTTGGCGTGGCGATCTCGCTCCCATACGATCCCAGGTCGGAAAAGCCCAGGTCATCGGCCAGGATCAGAAGCACATTCGGGCGTGCCGGGGTGGCGGCCAGCAGCGTGCCCGAGACCAGCCACAAGGCCAGGGCGGGCAGCAGGCGTGTCCAGCGCGCTGGGCGGCCGGATGGGGGCAATGGCTGGGCTGTTGTCATGACGGTCTCCGCGCTTGCCACAAGGCTTGGCGCACCTGCTCGAGTCGGTCCTGCCCCCAGACGGCGCAGGTGTCGGTGCGAAAGGACGGCACGCCCCAGAGGCCCAGGGCCTGCAGGTCTTGCCGATTCTGTTCGGCCTGCTGGCGCCAGGCCGTCTCGCGCAGGGCTTGCTGCGCACCGGCCCAGGACAGGCCGGCCGCTTCGGTGATGCGGCGCAAGGGCGCGTCGCGTCCGATGTCCGCCCCCTGCGCCCAGATGCCGTGCATCAGGCCCGCCAGCATGGCCTCGCCGCGGCCTTGGCCCATGGCCCAGGCCAGGACCGCCAGGCCCCGCTCGGTAGGGCGACCGACCGGGTCCTGCAGACAACCAAAGGGCACGCCGTGCCAGCGTGCTTCGCGCGCCGCATCCAGCGCGATGTAACGGCGCTTGGCCGCCGGTACTGGCAGGCCACGCATCACCATGGGCAACACATAGCGCAGGCGCAACTGGGCGCCGCTCTCGCGCGCCAGGGCCAGCACGCGCGGGGTCACCAGTGCCGAATACGGGCTGCGCAATGAAAAGAAAAAGTCCAGCACCGGCGGCGGGGGGTCGTTGGGCGCCACCGGGGCAAAGGCCAGCGCTGGGTAGGCCGGCCCGAGCAGGTCGTGCTGGCCATCGCGCCGCAAGCCCAGGGCCTGCAGACGTGTTTGCAAGTGCTGCAGGCGGTCCAGGCCCCAGTACCACTCGCCCTCGTACCAGAGCATGCCGCCCAGGTAGTGCCCCCATTGCCTGCGAAGGCGGTCACCACTGGCACAGGCCGCCTGCCAGGTGGCCTCGTCGACTGTGGAGGTATCGATGGGGCGCCCTTGCCAGAGCGGGCCCAGGCCCGCCCGTGCCGCGGCCAGCCAGGCCGGGCCATCGAGCGACTGTGCCAAGGCCGCCAGCCGCACCCCTTCGGCCCGACAGGCCTCGGGCGACGGGGCCTGGGGAGCCGGGTCCCACCAGCAACCCCATGGCCGGGCCAGGGCCTGCGCATCCCGTCGGCTCCAGGCCATCAGCGCCGCGCGCTCGGGCGCGGCGGCATCGTCCGGGGCCGAGACCACATGCGGAACGACATGAATCTCATAACGTGCACTGATTTGAGGCAAAATCTGAATGAGAAGCGCCGCGTAAGGATCGTCGACCTGGTGAAAGTAGTGCAGGGTGTGGGGTCGACCCGAGCGGGCGCGGGCTTTCTCGGCCGACTGGCGACGGGCCAGCAGGCGTGATTCAGAGAGCCACCAACGCGAAACCAACGGAGTGAGCCAAGTCTTGAGCATTGCCATGACCTTCGGGCAGAATGGTCAACCATACACCATTGTATGTTTGCCTGCAAGTCGATTGGAGCACACTTCACAGACCGGCACTGACGCATGAAAAACACCCCCTCCAAGAGCAGTGCCCGACGCAAGAGCTCGGAAGACAGTGGCTCAACCCGTCTGACGCGAGATGACTGGCTTGACGCGGCCTTTGCCGCCGTGGTGGACGGTGGCTTTGACGCGGTGCGGGTGCTCAGCCTGGCCGAGCGCCTGCAGGTCACCCGTGGCAGTTTTTACTGGCATTTCGAGGACCATGCGCAACTGGTGAGTGCGCTGGTCACGCGCTGGTGCGAAGCCGAGCGGCTCGAGCACAAGCGCATGATGGCCATCCACACCGACGATCCGCGCGCCGACCTGGCGCTGATCCTGCGCGAAGCCTTGGACTATGCGGGCGCCAAACTCGAGAACATGCGCTTTGAACTGGCCTTGCGCGGTCTGGGGCGGCGCAGCCCGGAGGTGGCCGAGCAGTTGGCGGCCATCGACCAGGACCGCATGAAGCTGTTCGTGGACAAGTTCATGCGCATCACACAAGACATCATGCGTGCCACCGATCTGGCAGCGCTGTTCTATCTGGCGGTGGTGGGCAGCTACCAGGCCTTGGCGCGCCCGCACAGCCCCGCGGTGATGAAGGACTTTCTGGGGGACTTGATCCGCCGCTACGTGATCGAGCACCCAAAGGCCTCGCCGCGGCCCTGATGCCCCGTGCCTTCAGGCTGGGGGCTGGTGCGAGCCCCGCCCCAGGACGGTTTCGGCGCGGCTGGAGCGGCGCAGCGGAAAGGTCAGCTGCGTCAGCCACGCTTCTTGCCCATGCGCCCGGTCGTCCATCAGCCCATAGGCCGCGGGATAACGGCGGGTGATGCGCGCCGTGCCCAGCAGCACATCCCAGACAAACAGCAGGTTGCCGTAGTTGCCGCTGTAATGGCCCACGCCGTCGTCTTGCACCAGGGCGTGGTGCGCAAAATGGGTGGCTGGGGTGGAGATGGTTCGCTCCAGCACCCAGGCCAGCGGATGCAGCCAACGGTGGCGGTAGAGGGCCTGGTCCCAGCGAATGGCCGAATGCGCGCCCATGATCACGGCCATCTTGACCACCGTGTAGCCCACATACCACCAGCCAAATCCCAGGTAGACCAGCACGCCGGCCAACCACAACCCGGGCATCAAGAGGTAGTACAGCAGGTTGTTGCGGTAGACGATGCGCACGCTCATGTACGCGGCCGAATGGTGCGCCCGGTGCAGGGGCCACAGCCATGAGCTGTGGCTCAGGCGATGCCAGAGGTACTGCGTCAGGTCATCGGCCAGGAGCAGCGCGCCCAGCAGCTGCCACCAGGGCCAGTCGGCCCAGGCATTGCGCGACTCGGGCATCCAGTGCCCACACAGGGCCAGCACGGTCTGCATCACCAGCGCCGAGATGGCCGGCATGGCCAGCATGATGGCCAGGTCGAGCCGGTTGTCCCCGCGCGAGGCCTCGGTGGGAAAGAGCCGGCCCGCGCGCCATTCGGCCAGGGCCAGCACGGCCATGATGAGGCTGATCAGGCCCAGCTGGACCGCTTGCATCTGGGGGGTCATGGGGGGCTCCTGTCGATGGGCGGTGGGCCATGCCAGACGGTGCGAAAGCCCACATGGCTGCTGCCCAGGTCCACGTCCTGCGGCTGTCGCGCCCCGGCGCGGTAGCGCATGCAGTAGTCGGAGGAGCACAGGTACGAGCCCCCCTTGATCACCACCTGGGCGGGGCCTGCTGCCCGCCGGGGCGAACCCGGTGGGGGCTCGGCGCCATGCGGCCCAAAGGGGCTGCGGGTGAGCTCCCAGACATTGCCGATCATGTCGCTCAGGCCCAGAGCATTGGGCGCATAACAGCCCACCGGCGCCAGCCCCGCATAGCCGTCCACGGCAGCGTCCTTGACCGGAAACGGTCCGTGCCAGGTGTTGGCCGCCAGCGGCTGTTCGTGCGCGGGCATGGGCTCGTCGCGCGCCTGACGCGCAGCCCACTCCCACTCGGTCTCGGTGGGCAGTTCACGGCCAGCCCAACGCGCATAGGCCTGGGCATCTTCCAGGGTGACGGCCACCACCGGATAGGCCTCGCGCCCCCGGATGTGCGTGCCGGGTCCCCCAGGGGCTTGCCACCAGGCGCCTGGCACATAGCGCCACCATTGGGTCGGGTCGTCTTGGTGTCGAGCCTGGGCTGGCGGCATGAACACCAGCGCACCCGGGGCCATCAGTGCCGGCGGCAGGCCAGGGTGCTGGCGTGGGTCGAGCATGCGTTCGGCACTGGTTTTGTAGCCGGTGGCCGCCACAAAGGCCGCAAACTGCGCATTGCTGACCTCGGTGCGGTCCATCCAGAAGCCCGCCACCTGCATCGGCCGCTGGTTGCGCTCTTCGGCATAGACCGTGTCCCCTGGGGTGTAACGACCCGCAGGCACCCAGACCATGCCCGCAGGCGCCGCTGCCGTGCCCGACGGGGCCAGGCACTGGCTGGGTGCCTGCGCCTGCGGGGCGCGCGCAGCGCTCCACCAGCGCCATGCCCCGACCGCTGCCAGGGCAGCGGCCAACAGCAGGGCCAGTGGCCCCCAGCGGCGCAAGGGGTGGGACGGGGCAGGGCGCATGGGGTCAGTTGTACCAGTAGGTATGGACGTCTTGGGCGCTGCTGGGTTGGTCCAGGGTTTTGTCAATGGTGACCGGCACCTGGATGAAGGACGGCCACATCGGCGCGGGCATGCCTTGGTGGTGCGCCGCCATGCGGGCCTTCATGGCGGCCACCCGCGAGGGCTCCCGGTCCGACAGGTCGTGCTGCTCGGTCGGGTCTTGTGCCAGGTTGAACAGCCAGTCGCGCTGGGGGCGGGCCGAGACGATCAGCTTCCAGTCCTGCTCGCGCAGCGCGCGGTAGGGGCCATCGCGCCAGTGCAGCGGCCGCTCGGGCGCACGGGCACCGGCCTGCAGCCAGGGCAGCCAGTCCTGCGCGTCGATGGGGCGGTCTTTGGGCAACGGGGCGGCCGCGGCGGCAGCGGCGGTGGCAAACACATCCATGCCGCTCACCGGGGTTTGCAGCACCTGTCCGGGCCGGATGCGTGCGGGCCATTGCGCCAGATAAGGCACGCGGATGCCGCCCTCGAAAAAGCTCAGCTTCCAGCCGCGGAAGGGCCGGTTCAGCGAGGAGATGCCCAGCGAATGCGGACCGCCGTTGTCGCTGGTGAAGATGACCAGGGTGTTGTCCAGCAGACCCTGCTCGCGCAGGCTGTCGAGCACGCGCCCGACGCTGCGGTCGAGCGACCGGATCATGGCGCCGTAGACCCGCTCGCGGTGGCCCAGGTGCTTGGGCAAGGCCTCGTAATCCTCGCGGCTGGCCTGCAGGGGGGTGTGCACCGCCCAGTGCGCCAGGTACAGAAAAAAGGGCCGGTGGCGGTTGCGCTCGATCACCTGGACGGCCTGATCGGTGAAGTAGTCGGTCAGGTAGCGCCGCGGCTCAAACCAGGCCCCCGCGTTGTAGCTCACACCAAAGCGCATGTTCGGCCACATGAAGCGGTCCATGGGGTCGAACTCTTGCACCGCATTGACCGCGCGCGGGTCGTCGCGCCGCAGGTACAAGCCGCTTTCCAGGAACAGGCTTTCGTCAAAGCCCTGCGCATTGGGCCGCATCACGGGCGTGCTGCCCAAATGCCATTTGCCGATGTGCACCGTGTGGTAGCCGCGCTGGCGCAGCACCTCGGCCAGGGTCACCTCCTCGGCGGGCATGCCCAGGTCGTTGAATTTGGGCACCCGGCTGGCGGTGTCCAGGTCGATGTGAACCGGCGGCTCACCGGTGAACAACTGACCGGCCACCCGGGCCAGCGGACCCGGGGTGGGGGTGAACTCCAGCCCAAAGCGCCAGGGATAGCGCCCGGTCAGCAGGGCCGCGCGCGAAATCGTGCAAATGGCGCTGGGCGCGTAGCCGGTGTCAAAGCGCACGCCTTGCTGGGCGATGCGGTCGATGTGGGGCGTGGGCACGCCCCAGTCGGCACGGCCCCCACCGTAGGCGGTGATGTCGTTGAAGCCCAGGTCATCGGCCAGGATGACGATGATGTTGGGCGGCCGCTGCGCGGCAGGGGTGGCGGCCTGCGCCGGGCCAGCCTGCCAGGCAATGGGCTGTTCGGGCCCGCGCGGGAAGTTCCAGTCGGTGTACCAGCCCAGCGAATACTGCAAAAGCAAGAGGCGCTGCGAATACGCGAGCGCCCCCACTGCCGCCAGGATCAGCACCCCCCACAACAGCCGTTTGCGCCACACCATCCCGCACCCCATGCATCAAGTCCGCCAAGCATAGCGGCATGCGGCGGATCTGTCAGTCGGTGGGGTGTTGTGTGCGGGACCCGCCTTACAGGCCCGCAGCGGCGCGCAGGGCGGCGGCCTTGTCCACCCGCTCCCAGGTGAAGTTGGGCTCTTCGCGGCCAAAGTGGCCGTAGGCCGCGGTCTGGCTGTAGATGGGACGCAGCAGATCGAGCATCTGGATGATGCCCTTGGGTCGCAGGTCAAAGTGCTCGGCCACCAGGGCGGCAATGCGGTCGTCGTCGATCACGCCGGTGCCCAGGGTGTTGATGGTGATGTTCATCGGGCGGGCCACGCCAATCGCATAGGCCACCTGCACCTGGCACTGGCGCGCCAGGCCCGCGGCCACCACGTTCTTGGCGACATAGCGAGCGGCATAGGCCGCCGAACGGTCAACCTTGGACGGGTCCTTGCCGCTGAAGGCGCCGCCGCCGTGCGGGCAGGCACCGCCGTAGGTGTCGACAATGATTTTGCGACCGGTCAGGCCGCAGTCCCCTTGCGGGCCACCCACCACAAAACGACCGGTGGGGTTGATCAGGTAGCGCGTGTTCTGCAGCCACTCCTTGGGCAGCACCGGCTTGATGATTTCTTCGATCACCGCCTCGACAAAGCTGTCCTTCATCTTGGTGGCCGTCTCGCTCTGGTCGGGGCTGTGCTGGGTCGAGAGCACCACGGTGTCGATGCTGTGCGGCTTGCCGTCGACATAGCGCATCGTCACCTGGCTTTTGGCGTCGGGGCGCAGAAAGGGCAGGCGGCCGTCCTTGCGCAGTTGCGCCTGGCGCTCGACCAGTCGGTGCGCATAGTGGATCGGGGCGGGCATCAGCGCGGGGGTCTCGTCGCAGGCGTAGCCAAACATCAGGCCCTGGTCGCCCGCGCCGGTGTTGAGGTGGTCGTCGCTGGCATGGTCCACGCCCTGGGCGATGTCGTTGGACTGCTTGTCGTAGCAGACCATCACGGCGCAACCCTTGTAATCGATGCCGTACTCGGTGTTGTCGTAGCCGATGCGCTGGATGGTGTCGCGCGCGACCTGGATGTAGTCGACGTGCGCGTTGGTGGTGATCTCGCCGGCCAGCACCACCAGACCGGTGTTGGTCAGGGTTTCGGCGGCCACGCGCGAGCGCGGGTCCTGGGCAAAGATGGCGTCGAGGATGGCGTCCGAGATCTGGTCGGCCACCTTGTCGGGATGGCCCTCCGAAACCGATTCGGAAGTGAAGAGATAGTCGCGTGCAGACATGAAAAAAGCTCCTTGAGGTGGGTTGGCGTTGCCCACCCCTTGCCGGAGCCTGGCGAACGCTTTAGCAGTTTTTTTGAATCGCCCTGCAAGTTGTTCAGTAACTCGGCGATGGCTCGATTATAGACATTTGAAGTGGGCGCGCCAGCCCCACCCCATGGGCCGTGTGGCTTATCCGGCCACGGCCTTGAGCAGGCCCTGCAGATGCTCACGCGTGAGGCGGCAGCCGTGCTGCGCCACCACCGCCGCTGCGGCATGGTTGGCCAGGGTCGCCGCTTGTGCAGACGGCATGCCGTGCGTGATGCCGTACAGATAGGCGCCGGCAAACATATCGCCTGCGCCGTTGGTGTCCACGGCCTTGGCCGGCACGCCTGCCACCTCGGTCAGGCGCTCGCCCTCGATCAAGAGCGCGCCTTTGGGGCCACGGGTCAGGCACACGGTGCGGGCCAGTGGTGCCAGGCCGCGCAAGACCGTGGGCAGGTCCTGGCTGCCGCACCAGGTCTGGGCCTCTTCCTCGTTGGCAAACAGCAGGTCCACGCCATCGCCCAGCATGGCCTGCAGGCCGTCGCGGCAAAAATGGATCATGCTGACGTCGCTGAGCGTGAGCGCGGTGCGCACACCGCTTTGGCGCGCCAGGTCCAGGCCTTGCAGCGCGGCTTGCAAACCGGTGGGGCTCGATGCCAGATAGCCCTCCATGTAGTACACCTGTGACCGTGCGATGTCTTGCGGGTGCAGGGCGCTCGGGTCGAGCGCGGCGGTGGCGCCCAGGTAGGTGCACATGGTGCGCTCGGCATCCGGCGTGACCAGCACCAGGCAGGTGCCGGTTTGTCCGGGGTGCAGCTGGGTGTGCTGCAAGTTGCTCGCCACGCCCTGGGCCTGCAAATCGTCGCGGTAAAAAGCGCCCAGCTCGTCGTCGGCCACCCGGCAGGAGTAAAAACCGCGACCTCCCAGTTGCGACAGCGCCACCACTGTGTTGCCCGCCGAGCCGCCACCCGTGCGCCGCGGCCGCAGGTCCTGCACCTGGGCCAGCAGGGCGCTGCGCTGGGCCTCGTCGATCAGGGTCATGTGGCGCTTGCTCACGCCCATCTGGGCCAAGCGCTCGTCGCTCACGTCGTATTCGGAGTCGACCAGCGCATTGCCGATCGCATAAAGGTGGTAATGGGTCATGTGGGCAGTCAGGAATACAGCCAAATGAGTGTATCTTCCTGCAGCCATGTGGATGCAACACGTCCGCATACTTTCGGTTACAATCAGTGCGGAAGCATTTAATGCTTATTAATTTCAGCACCAATTACCGCTTGTTTATTTTTACGGACAACTTCATGAAACGTGAACTCAGCCCCATG
>JBEBDJ010000176.1:0-4302 GCA_041157045.1 Pseudomonadota bacterium | reverse complement strand
AAAGACTGGTGGGTGATGCAGGGTTTGAACCTGCGACCCCTGCCGTGTGAAGGCAGTGCTCTACCGCTGAGCTAATCACCCGTCCGCCGTGCAGCGAAGACCTGAATTATGGCACAAATTTGGCCGTTTTTTCAAGCCGCTGGGCTGGGCGGTTCAATTTGTCGCCACACGGTTTTGCCGCCGCTGGATTTGTCCATCTGCACCAGCAGGCTCTCGTGGGCCGCCACCTCTTGTTCGCTGGCGCGGATGACGGGCAGGTCCAGCATGGCCAGGTCCAGGCGGCGGCCGGCCAGGGTGCTGGTCTGGGTGTTGTCGCCCGGCTCCAGATCGATCAGCAAGGCCTCTTGGCCTCGGGTCATGCCGATGTACACATCGGCCAGCAGCTCGGCATCCAGCAAGGCGCCGTGCAGGGTCCGGCCCGAGTTGTCCACGCCCAGGCGGTCGCACAGGGCGTCGAGGCTGTTGCGCTTGCCCGGGAACATCTCTTTGGCCATGGCCAGGGTGTCGACCACATTGGCCACGATGCGCGCCAGCGGCGGCTTGCCCACGCGCTCGAGCTCTTTGTCCAGAAAGCCCACGTCAAAGGCGGCGTTGTGGATGATCAGCTCGGCGCCTTCCAGATAGGTCACGATCTCGTCGGCCAGCTCGGCAAAGCGCGGCTTGTCGCGCAGGAACTCGTTCGAGATGCCGTGCACGCGCAAAGCCTCTTCGTGGCTGTCGCGGTCGGGGTTGAAATAAAAGTGCAGGTTGCGACCGGTCAGCTTGCGCGCCACCATTTCGACGCAGCCCAGCTCGATGATGCGGTCGCCCGCGTCGGCCGACAGGCCGGTGGTTTCGGTGTCAAGAATGATCTGGCGCATGGGCCCGATCTTAATGGTTCTCGCGCGCGTGGTTGATGGTGTAACGCGGGATCTCGATCACCAGGTCGCTGCGGCCCACAATGGCCTGGCAGCTCAGGCGCGAGTCGGGCTCCAGGCCCCAGGCGCGGTCCAGCAGGTCTTCTTCGGTTTCTTCGATCTCGTTCAAGCTGCGGCCCCCCTCGCGCACGATGACGTGGCAGGTGGTGCAGGCGCAGCTCATGTCGCAGGCGTGCTCGATGGCGATGCCGTTTTCGAGCAAGGCCTCGCAGATGCTGCTGCCGGCGCTGGCCTGGATGCGGGAGCCCTCGGGGCAGAGCTCGTGGTGGGGCAGGATGCGGATCTCGGGCATGGTGCTTTGGGAATGGGTGGGCGTGGGTCGGCGTTAAAGGCTGCGGATGTTCTGTCCGGCCAGGGCCTTCTGGATGCTCTGGTTCATGCGCTCGGCGGCAAAGGCCTCGGTGCCCTTGGCCAGCGCGTCGGTGGCGGCCTCTAGTGCGGCGGCCTCGGTGGCGCTGTCGATGGCGCTTTGCAGCTGGGCCATCAGCGCGTCAATGCGCTGGCGCTCGTCTTGCGCCAACAGCTGGCCGTCGGCGGCCAGGGCGCTGCGCGTGGCCAGCAGCATGCGGTCGGCGTCCACCCGGGCCTCGACCAGGGCGCGGGCGCGCATGTCTTGCTCGGCGGTGCCAAAGCTGTCTTGCAGCATGCGCGCAATGTCCTGGTCGGACAGGCCATACGAGGGCTTGACCGCAATCTGCGCCTCCACGCCCGAGACCTGCTCTTGCGCGCTCACGCTCAGCAGGCCGTCGGCGTCCACGGTAAAGGTCACGCGGATGCGCGCGGCGCCCGCGGCCATGGGCGGGATGCCGCGCAGCTCAAAGCGCGCCAGGCTGCGGCAATCGGCCACCAGGTCGCGTTCGCCCTGCACCACATGCAGGGCCAGCGCGGTCTGGCCGTCGCGGTAGGTGGTGAAGTCTTGCGCCATGGCGGTGGGGATGGGCGTGTTGCGCGGGATGATGCGCTCGGCCAGTCCGCCCATGGTCTCCAGGCCCAGCGACAGCGGGATCACGTCCAGCAGCAGCAGGTCGCCGCTGGCGTCGTTGCCCGCCAGCTGGTTGGCCTGGATGGCCGCGCCCAGCGCGACCACCTCGTCGGGGTTGAGGTTGTTCAGGGGGGCTCGGCCAAAGGCCTCGGCCACCGCTTGCTGGATGTGCGGCATGCGGGTCGAGCCGCCCACCATCACCACGCCCTGCACTTCGGCGGGCTGCAGGTTGGCGTCGCGCAAGGCCTTGCGCACCGCGCCCATGCAGCGCGCGGCCAGGGGTGCGCCCAGTGCGTCAAACTGTTGGCGCGTCAGGCGCAGGTCCACCGGGCCGGTCGACAGCTCGGCCTGCAGCGGCACCTCGGGCTGCTGGCTCAGGGCCTCTTTGGCGGCGCGGGCGGTTTGTTGCAGGCGGGCCTTGTCGGTGGGGGTGATGGCCTGCTGGCCCGATTGCGCCAGCGCCCAGTCCACGATGGCGCGGTCCCAGTCGTCGCCGCCCAGGGCGGAGTCGCCGCCGGTGGCCAGCACCTCGAACACGCCTTGCGTCAGGCGCAGGATCGAAATATCAAAGGTGCCGCCGCCCAGGTCAAAGACGGCGTACACGCCCTCGCTGGCGTTGTCCAGGCCGTAGGCAATGGCGGCCGCGGTGGGCTCGTTGATCAGGCGCAGCACCTTCAGGCCCGCCAGCTGCGCGGCGTCCTTGGTGGCTTGGCGCTGGGCGTCGTCAAAATAGGCCGGCACGGTGATGACCGCGCCGTACAGGTCGTCGTTGAAGCTGTCTTCGGCGCGGTAGCGCAGCGTGGCCAGGATCTCGGCGCTGATCTCGACCGGCGACTTGGGGCCGTGCGCGGTGCGCACCTGCACCATGCCGCCCTGCTCGGCCGCCTCGATCTGGTAGGGCAAGCGCTCGCGCTGCACGATGTCGTTCAGGCCACGGCCCATCAGGCGCTTGACCGAGGCAATGGTGTTGGCCGGGTCCTCGATGGCGGCGGCCAGGGCGTCGTGGCCGATCTGGCGGCCCTGCCCGCTCAGGTAGCGCACCACCGACGGCAGGATCACCCGGCCGTCTTCGTCGGGCAGGCACTCGGGCACGCCGTGGCGCACGGCGGCGACCAGTGAATGGGTGGTGCCCAGGTCAATGCCCACCGCCACACGGCGCTGGTGGGGATCGGGGGCCTGGCCCGGTTCGGAAATCTGAAGTAATGCCATATGCGCTCAGCGATCGAGCCGCTCGTGCAGCTCGCGCAGGAATTTGTTGACGAACATCAGGCCACGCACGCTGCTCACGGCGGCGCTGGCGTCGTCTTGGGTGTCCAGTTGGGTGGCCAGCAGGTCCAGCAGCCGCGTGCGCTCGGCCTGCACCTCCTGGCGCAGGGCCTCCAGGCCGGCGGGGCTGTCGTCGTCGTCCAGCGCCTCGCGCCAGGCCATTTGCTGCATCAAGAACGCCGCCGGCATCTGGGTGTTGGACTCGGCCTGCACGGGCGCGCCGCGCAGCTCGCACAGGTAGGCGGCGCGGGCCAGCGGATCGAGCAGGCGGCGGTAGGCCTCGTTGATGCGCACCGACCACTGCATGGCCACGCGCTGGGCCGCCGCGCCCTCGCTGGCAAAGCGGTCGGGGTGGGCCTGGCGTTGCAAGGCCTTCCAGCGCGCTTGCAGCTGGGCCTCGTCCTGCGCAAATCGGGGCGGCAGGTCGAAGAGCTCGAAATCGTTGGCCTGCAGCGAGATCACACGCGGAAGGACTCGCCGCAGCCGCAGCGGTCGCGCTCGTTGGGGTTGTGAAAGCGGAAGCCCTCGTTGAGCCCTTCGCGCACAAAGTCCAGCTGTGTGCCGTCGATGTAGGCCATGCTCTTGGGATCCACCAGGATCTTCACCCCATGCTCCTCGAAGACCAGGTCTTCGGGCGCGATCTCGTCCACATACTCCAGCTTGTAGGCCAGGCCCGAGCAGCCGGTGGTCTTGACGCCCAGGCGCACCCCCACCCCTTTGCCACGACGGGCCAGGTACTTGGTGACATGCCGGGCAGCGGCTTCGGAGAGGGTCACGGACATGATGCTCAGGCGCCTGCGTGTTTCTTGCGGTAGTCGTCGACTGCGGCCTTGATGGCGTCTTCGGCCAGGATGGAGCAGTGGATCTTGACCGGCGGCAGGGCCAGCTCTTCGGCGATCTGGCTGTTCTTGAGCGCTGCCGCCTCGTCCAGCGTCTTGCCCTTGACCCACTCGGTCACGAGCGAGGACGAGGCAATGGCCGAACCACAGCCGTAGGTCTTGAAACGGGCGTCTTCGATGATGCCAGTGGCAGGGTTCACCTTGATCTGCAGCTTCATCACATCGCCGCAGGCGGGTGCACCCACCATGCCGGTGCCCACATCCTCGTCACCTTTGTCGAAGGAGCCGACGTTGCGGG
>JBEBDJ010000175.1:0-14400 GCA_041157045.1 Pseudomonadota bacterium | reverse complement strand
CACCCCTACACCCGCGCCCTGCTGGCCTCCATTCCTAGAGCCGGGGTGGCGCGCGGTCAATTGCACGGCATTGCCGGCAGCGTGCCCAACTTGCTCACGCCACCGCCGGGCTGCCGCTTTGCTCCGCGCTGCCCGCAGGCCGGGCCCGAGTGCCAGCAGGGCGCGCCAGCCCTGCGATCGGTCAGCCAGGGGCATCAAGCGGCCTGTGTGCGAATCGCTACACCCAGCCCAATGGCCGAGGGGGTCGCATGCTGACCATCGAGAACGTGCGCATGGTCTATCCGGGTCAGCGCCATGGCTGGCGACGCAGCGACCCGGTGGTCGCCCTGGACGGCGTGAGCCTGCAGGTGCAGGCCGGCGAGAGCTTTGGCCTGGTGGGCGAATCGGGCTCGGGCAAAACCACCCTCACCCGCTGCATCCTGCAGCTGGAGCGGCCCACGGCGGGCCGCATCGTGTTCGAGGGCGAAGACCTCTCGCGCCTGACGCCGGCGGCCATGCGCCGTTTGCGCGCCCGCATCCAGATGGTGTTCCAGGACCCGCAGGCCAGCCTGAACCCGCGCATGTCGGTGCACGACATCGTGACCGAGCCCCTGATCATCCACCGCGAGCAAATGGCCATGAACGCGCGCCAGCGCACCGAGCGCGCCCTGGAGCTGCTGCAGATGGTGGGCCTGGGGGAACAGCACCTGTACCGCCATCCGCACGAGTTCTCGGGCGGCCAGCGCCAGCGCATCGGCATTGCCCGCGCCCTGGCCACCTCGCCCGCGCTGCTGCTGCTCGATGAGCCCACCTCGGCGCTGGACGTGTCGGTGCAGGCGCAGGTGCTCAACCTGCTCATCGATCTACAGCAGCGCCTGGGCCTGACCTATTTCTTCATCAGCCACGACCTGGGCGTGATCCGTTATGTCTGCGACCGCGTGGCGCTGATCCACCATGGGCGCTTGGTCGAAGAGGCGCCGTGCGAGCAATTGTTTGAATCGCCGCAGAGCGACTATGCGCGCAGCCTGCTGGCGGCCATGCCGCAGATCGAGACGGGGGCCTGATGCGCATCGCCATCGGTGGCATGCGCCACGAGACCAACACCTTTGCGCCCACCCGGGCCGATTACGACGCCTTCTCGGTGCGCAGCGCCGAGCCCAGCCCGCTGGAGGGGCAGGCTTTGCTGACACGCTTGCAAGGCGCCAACATCCCGGTGCAAGGCGCGCTCGACACCCTGCAGGCGCTGGGCCACACCTGCGTGCCACTGGTGTGGGCCGCGGCCTCGCCCTCGGCCCATGTCACCACCGACGCCTTTGAACGCATCATCGGCCGCCTGGTCGCCTTGCTGCAGGCGGCCCTGCCTGTCGACGGGGTGCTGCTCGACTTGCATGGCGCCATGGTCTGCGAACACCTGCCCGATGGCGAGGGCGAGATTCTTCGCCGGGTGCGCGCGGTGGTCGGGCCTGGCGTGCCCATCGCGGTCAGCCTCGACCTGCACGCCAATGTCTCGCGACAGATGGTCGAGCTGGCCGACGTGATCACCATCTTCCGCACCTACCCGCATGTCGATTCGGCCGAGACCGGCGCCCGCGCGGCGCGCTGGCTGGACCGCATGCTGCGCCGTGGCCAGCGCCCGCACAAGCGCCATGTGGCCTTTGACTACCTGACCGCCCTGCCCGCGCAGTGCACGCTGATCCCGCCCGCCGCCGGCCTCTACCAGCGCCTGGCGGCGCACGACAGCCCGACGCTGACCCTGGACTGGGCCATGGGCTTTGCCATGGCCGACACGCCCGAGTGCGGCATGTCGCTGGTGGTGTATGGCGACGAGGCGGCGCAGGTGGACGCGGTGTGTGCCGACATGGCGCGGGCCATTCAAGCGGCCGAGCCCGAGTTTGCCCTCAGGGCCTGGTCGCCCGAGGAGGCCATCGCGCACGCGCGCACCCATGGCCGCGTGGGCGCGCCGGTGGTGCTGGCCGACACCCAGGACAACCCCGGCGCGGGGGGTGATGGTGACACCACCGGCCTCTTGCACGCGCTGCTGCACCTGGCCCCACCGAAGGCGGTGCTGGGCCTGCTGATCGACGAGGCCGCGGCCGCGCAAGCGCATGCCCTGGGCGTGGGCGCGGTGGCAGACTTCCGCCTGGGCGCGCGCAGCAGCCCCATGAGCCCAGCGCCGGTGGCGGGCCGTTTTGTGGTGCGCCAGCTGGGCGACGGACAGGTGCTGTGCACCGGGCCGATGTTCTCGGGCTGGCACCTCAAGCTGGGCCCCATGGCCTGCCTGGAACATGTGGACAGCGGGGTCAAGGTCGTGCTGGCCAGCCACAAATTCCAGGCCGCGGACCAGGCCCTGTTTCGCCATGTCGGCGTCGAACCCGCCGAGCATGCCCTGCTGGCGCTCAAGAGCTCGGTGCACTTTCGCAACGACTTCCAGGCCATGGCGCGCGACATCCTGATCGTCAAAAGCCCAGGGCCCTGCACCCTGGACCCGGCCGACCTGCCCTGGCGCCACCTGCGCCAGGGGGTGCGCCTGGGGGCGCTGCGTTAAACCGGCCGGCTGTCCACCAGGTCGCGTTGTGCGCGGGCGATCAGGTCCGTCACGACGGCCTCGTCGCCAATATGCTGGGCCAGCAACAGGCTCAGCTTGACCAGCAGCAGCTCGCTGTGCGCCGGGCCGGCCTGGTCGATGGCGCTGGCCAGCTGGTCGTAAACCGTTTCCAGGCCGCCAATCGACAGCCCGCTGGGGGTGGGGGTGGGGCTCATGCGGCAACTCCGGTGGTGGCTTGGTTCAGGGCGGCGCGCAGGCGGTGCGCGTCCAGGCGGACCCAGCGTGCGGCCACGTGCTGGTCGGGGCGCAGCAGGTAAGCCGCGCCGTCTTGCGGCACGCCCCAGCGGCTGCGGGCACGGCCCTCGGGGTCGGGCAAGTGGGCTTCGTGGCCGTCGCCCGCACCGCCCAGTTGCAGCACCTGCACCACCAGGCCGCGCGCGCGCCAGGCCTGCACCTCGGCGCGCACCTGCGGGTCCAGGGCGCCAAACACCAGGAGCGCATAGCCGCCGCCCAGGTGGTCCAGCAAGAAATCGTCAGGGCCCAGGCGCACATTGGCCGGTGGCGCGCCGCGCGCGGGCCCAGCGGCAAACAGCGCGTTGTCGTCGTCCTGTGCCGACAGCGAGGAGTGGGTGTATTCGTGCGGTCGCGAGGTGCGCCAGTGGTAGAGCGGCCGCACAAAGGCTTCGGTCAGCGACAGCGACAGCACCGCATCGCGCAGCAGGCGAAAACCGCGCGAGGGCGGGGTCATGAAGCGCGTGCTCTTGCCAGCCTCGTCGATGATCTCGCGCGCAGCGGCCACGCGCTCCTCGGTGTAGCTGGCCAGAAGCGACTCGGGCGCCAGGCCACGCCCGACCAGGCCCAGGCGCCAGCCCAGCGCCTGCGCGTCCTGGAAACCGGTGTTGGCGCCACGCACGCCAAAAATGGGCAGCAAATGCGCCGCGTCGCCCACGAACAGGGTGCGGCCACAGCGGTAGTCGGGCAGGGTCAGGGTGCGGGCCGAATAGACCGAGCTCCAGTCCATCTCCCAGGGCACGCCGGCAAAACCGATCATGGCCAGCTGCGCGTTGATGCGGGCCTTGAGCGACTCGGGCGAGAGCGCCTGCTCGGGGGTCTCGCCCTCGGGCAGCTGGTAGTCGATGCGCCAGATGCCACGCGGCTCGCGGTGCATCAGCACGGTGTTCTGCGGGTTCCAGGGCGGATCGAAGTAGGCCAGCCGCTCGGTCGGCAAGGGCAGGTCGATGCGGATGTCGGCAATCACAAAACGGCCCTCATACGAGGCGCCTTCGAGCCGCAGGTCCAGCAGGCTGCGCAGCGTCGAGCGCGCCCCATCGGCGGCCACCACCCAGGTGCTGGGCAGGGCGTAGGGGCCCTCGGGGGTGTCGACCGTCAGCACCGCATGGTCGGGGTGCTGGACCAGGTCGGTGACGCGGTTGCCCCAGCGCAACTCGATCAGCGGCTGCGCGGCACAGGCGTCCAGCAGAAATTCCTCGACGTACTGCTGCTGCAGATTGATCATCGGCCAGAAGCGGTCGTTGTCGTCGTGCGGCGCTTCCATGCGAAAGACGCGCTGGTCGCGGAAGTAGGAATTGCCGTGCCGCCACGGCAGGCCGTTCTGCGTCACCCGCTCGGCCACGCCCACCTGCTGCAGGATCTCCATCGAGCGGCGGGTGAACACAATGGCGCGGCTGCCCTCGCTGACCTGCAGCTCGGGCGCCAGCACCACCACCGGCACGCCATGGCGGGCCACTTCAAGGGCGGTGACCAGGCCCACCGGCCCCGCGCCCACCACCACCACAGGCTTTTGCGTCTGCGCACCGTGGGCGCTTGGGCACCACGGGGCATGGACCTGGTAGTCGTAATAAATCGAGCGCCGGGGCTCGGTGCTGGGCTGGTGCATGAACGCTTCTCACAGATGAAACATCCCTCGAGTCTAGCGCGCGCTTGGGGCCCCACGGCAGGCGCTGTGGCGTGTCCGTGCTTGGGCTATGCTCGGGGGATGTCGCTGACGCTGTTGGAACCCGTGACGCACGAGCTGCTCATCAAAAAGAGCCGCTTTCTGGCCTGTGTGGAGCCGGTGGACGGCCGTGCACAGGCGCAGGTTCGGGTCGCCCAATTGCGCGCCGAGCACCCCGGCGCCGCGCACGTCTGCTGGGCCTTGATGGCCGGCGGCCAGTCGGCGGCAAACGACGACGGCGAGCCCGGTGGCACCGCCGGCCGGCCCATGCTCGAGGTCTTGCGCCACCAAGGCCTGGACGGCGTGCTGGCCACCGTGGTGCGCTATTTTGGCGGCGTCAAGCTGGGCGCTGGCGGCCTGGTGCGCGCCTACACCGACGCGGTGGCGCAGGCCCTGTTGCATGCCCAGAAAACCGAACGCGTGGCGATGGTGCAGCTGCACTGCGCCCTCCCCTATGACCTCGAAGGACGGGTGCGGCGCGAACTGGCCGCACACCAGGCCCAGTTGCTGGCGGTCGAGCATGGTCCACAGGTGCACCTGCACCTGGCCTGCCCGGCGCCCCAGCAGCAAGCGCTGCAGCGCGGCCTGACCGACCTGGGCCACGGCCGCCTGGCCTGGCTCGATGCCTGACCCCTCCCCCATGACCGACCTGTCCTCTGCTTCCCCCCCGCCCGCCTTGGCGCGGCCCCACACGCACCGCGAGCTCTTCATCGCTTTTGCCAGCATGGCCCTGCAAGGCTTTGGCGGCGTGCTGGTGGTGGTGCAGCGCGAGTTGGTCGAGCGCCGCCGCTGGCTCACCCGCGAACAATTCATCGAGGACTGGGCGGTGGCGCAGGTCATGCCAGGGCCCAATGTGATCAACCTGGGGCTGATGCTCGGCTCGCGCTATTTCGGGCTGGCCGGTGGCCTGACGGCGGTGGCGGGTCTGTTGCTGGCGCCCACCCTGGTCGTGCTGTCCCTGGCCATGCTGTTTGGCGGCGTCTCGGATGCCCCATGGGCGCAAGGCGCACTCAAGGGCATGGGCGCGGTGGCCGCTGGCATGATCGCCGGCACCGCCATCAAGCTCGGCGGCGCCCTGAGCCAGAACCCCATGGGCCTGGTCGCCACCTTGCTGGCCCTGGCCCTGGGCTTTGTGGCGGTGGCATGGCTGCGCCTGCCGCTGGTGCTGGTGATCCTGGGGGTGGGTGGCCCCGCCTGTCTGTGGGCCTGGATCCGCCTGGCGCCCAAGAAAGGCACGCCATGAACGCGGCCCTGTCCCTGCACCTGACGGCGGCCGACTGGCTGAGCCTGCTGCTGAACTTCATGGGCCTGTCGCTCTTGTCGGTGGGCGGCGCCATCACCCTGGCCCCGGACATGCACCGCGTGCTGGTGGATGACCGCGGCTGGCTGACCGACGAACAATTCACGTCGTCGATTGCCCTGGCCCAGGCCTCGCCGGGCCCGAACGTGCTGTTTGTGGCCTTGATGGGCTGGCATGTGGGCGTCAACGCGGCGGCCGATCTGCACAGCCTGGGCTGGAGCCTGTTGCTGGGCAGCTTGGGGCTGATCCTGACCATGGTGGGCATCATGCTGCCCTCGAGCGTGCTGGCCTACCTGAGCTTTCGCTGGGCCGCGCGCCACCGCGAGCACCGCGGCGTGCGCGCCTTCAAGGCCGGCATGGCGCCGATGGTGATCGCCTTCCTGCTGGCCACCGCCTGGGTGCTGACCGCCAACCAGGGCCAGGGCCTGGCGCACTGGCCGCTGTGGTTGCTCACCCTGAGCGCAATGGTGCTGGTGCTCAAGACCCGCATCCACCTGCTCTGGTTGATCGCCGCCGGCGCGTTCGTGGGCGGGATGGGCTGGTTGTAAGCCAGGGCCCTGGACCGGCCCGTGCGCTCAGCGGCGCTGGCGCAGCGCCTCGTACAGGCAGACGCCCGAGGCCACCGAGACGTTCAGGCTCTCGACGGCTCCGCGCATGGGAATGTGCACCAACTCGTCGCAGGTTTTGCGCGTCAGCTGGCGCATGCCCGGGCCTTCGGCGCCCAGCACCAGCGCGGTGGGGCCCTTCAGATCGGCGTCGTAGACGCTGCGCGGCGCGTCGCCGCTGGTGCCCACCACCCAGATGGATCGCTCCTTGAGTTCGCCCAGGGTGCGCGCCAGATTCGTCACCATGAAATAGGGCACGGTCTCGGCAGCGCCGCTGGCCACCTTGGAGACGGTGGCGTTGAGCCCGGCCGCATGGTCGCGCGGGGCGATCACCGCATGCGCGCCCGCGCCATCGGCCACGCGCAGGCAAGCGCCCAGGTTGTGCGGATCGGTCACCCCATCGAGCACCAGCAGCAAGGGCGGGCCTTGCAAGTCGTCGAGCAGGTCGTCGAGCGAGCGCGCCAGCTCCAGCGGCTGCACCAGCGCCGCCACGCCCTGGTGACCGTGACCGCCGGTCAGGCGCGAGAGCCGCATCCCGTCGGCCTCGATCATGCGCACCTGGGCCTCGCGCGCGCGGTCCAGAAACTGGCGCATGCGCGCATCACGCCGACTGGCGTCGAAATAGACCTCGGTGATCGATTCCGGCGCCACCTTCAGGCGCACCCCGACGGCATGAAAGCCGAACAGCACTTTTGTAGAAGACATGCGGGGATTATCAGCGATGGGCGACAGCGCGCCCCAAGGCCGCCCGGCTCAGGCCACGGCCGCGTCGGCCAGCTCGCTGAGCTGGCCGGCCTGCATGAGCAGGCGGCGCTGGCAGCGGCGCGCGAGTTGCTCGTCGTGCGTGACCAGCAGCAAGGTCGTGCCCTGCTCGCGGTTGAGGTCAAACATCAGGTCCATGACGGCCGCGCCGGTGGCCGCGTCCAGGCTGCCCGTGGGCTCGTCGGCCATCAGCAGGCGCGGGCGCGCCACAAAGGCACGGGCCAGGGCCACGCGCTGCTGCTCGCCGCCACTGAGCACCCGGGGCTTGTGCTGCAGGCGCTGGCCCAGGCCCACGCGCTCGAGCATGGCCTGCGCCCGCGCGCGCGCATCGCGCTCGCCCGCCAACTCCAGCGGCAGCATGACGTTCTCAAGGGCACTCAGGTGCGGCATCAGCTGAAAGCTCTGGAACACGAAACCGGTGGTGCGCGCACGCCAGGCGGCACGCTCGTCCTCGTTCAAGGCAAACAGGTCTTGTCCGGCCAGCAGCACACGGCCGCTGCTCGGGGTGTCCAGACCTGCGAGAATGGCCAGCAACGTGCTTTTGCCCGAGCCAGAGGCGCCCACCACCGCCGCGGTCTGCCCGGCGCCCAGGGCAAATGAGACTTGGCGCAAAATCTGCAGTTGGCCAGTGGCATCCTGCACTTGCTTGCTGACCTCTTCCACCGCCAGTATGACGTCTGACATATCCCGTCCTTTGCTACAACGCCGACACTTTAGCGCCTTGGCCCTGACCCTGGCCGCCACGGGCCTTGCTCGCCAGGCCCAGGCGCAAACCGCCGAACGCAAACTCATGGTCCTGGGCGACTCGCTCAGCGCCGAATACGGCCTGCCGCGTGGCAAGGGCTGGGTCACCCTGCTGGGCCAGCGCCTGGCAAAGCGCCAGCCCCCCTGGCAGGTGGTCAACGCCAGCATCAGCGGCGACACCACCTCGGGCGGTCGCTCGCGCCTGCCGGCCTTGCTGCGCCAGCACCAGCCGCGCCTGCTGATCATCGAGCTGGGCGGCAACGACGCGCTGCGCGGCCTGCCGGTGCGCATGACGCAGGACAACCTGCTCGAGATGACGCGCAGCGCCCAGGCCGTTGGCGCCAAGGTGCTGCTGCTGGGCATGCGCATGCCGCCCAACTTTGGCGCCGAGCAGGCGCGCGCCTTTGAGCAGGCCTACGCCCAGGTGGCCCGCCAGACCAAGGCCGCCCTGGTGCCGTTTTTCCTGGCGGGTCTGGCCGACGACCCCGATCCGCTGCGTTGGTTCCAGCCCGACCGCATCCACCCCACCGAGGCCGCGCAGCCGCGCATGCTCGACAACGTCTGGCCCGCCCTGCAGGCCCTGCTCTGATGAATCCTGCTTTTCTGCCGGCCGACGCCGTGCTCGCCCAACTGGACGACTTTGACGCGGTCATCGACGCCCGCTCGCCGGGCGAGTTTGCGCTCGACCACCTGCCCGGCGCGCGCAACTGGCCGTCCCTCAACGATGAAGAGCGCGTCCGCGTGGGCACGCTCTACAAACAGGTCAGCCCCTTCGAGGCGCAAAAAATTGGCGCGGCCCTGGTGGCGGCCAATATCTCGGCCCATCTGCAGGCGCATGTGCTGGACCTGCCCAAATCCTGGCGCCCCCTCATTTACTGCTGGCGCGGCGGCAAGCGCAGCGGCTCGCTGGCGCTGGTGCTGGGCCAGATCGGGTTTCAGGTGCGCCTGATCGAGGGTGGCTACAAGGCCTTTCGCGCCGCCGTGGTCAAGGCCCTGCCCGCGCTGGCGCAGCGCCTGCGCCTGGTGGTCTTGTGCGGCCCCACCGGCAGTGGCAAAACCGCCCTCTTGCACGCGCTGGCCGCGCAAGGCGCGCAGGTGCTGGACCTTGAGGGCCTGGCCGAGCACCGCAGCTCGGTGCTGGGGCTGATCCCGGGCCAGCCCCAGCCCAGCCAGAAAGCCTTTGAAACACGGCTGTGGGACACGCTGCGCCGCCTGGACCCGACGCGCCCGGTGTTTGTCGAGGCCGAGAGCCGCAAGGTGGGCAACCTGAGCGTGCCCGCCGAGCTCATGGAGGCGATGCGGCAAAGCGCCTGTGTGAAGATTGACCTGGCCACCGATGCGCGGGTCGCGCTGCTGATGCGCGATTACCCGTTTTTTGTCGACCAGCCCGAGATGTTGTGCGAGCGCCTGGAGCGCCTGGTGGATCTGCGCGGCCGCCAGACGGTGGCGCACTGGCAGGCCCTGTCGCGCGCGGGCCAGACCGCCGAGATGGTGGCCCTGCTGCTGGCGCAGCACTACGACCCGGGTTATGAAAGTTCCACCCAGCGCAACTTTGCCCACTATGCACAAGCCCCGGTGCTGACCTTGAACGGGATTGGGCCCGAGGACATGGCGCAGGCCGCACAGGCCCTGCAAGACCTGAGCGCTTCAGTCCGCTGAGGGCTTGACCTCGTCGGCGGGCCATTCGATCGTGCCGCGGTAGGCGTGCCAGGTGGCATGCCCGAGCCAGGGGCCCACCAGCAGCAGCCCCAGGCCCCAGGGCCACAGGGCCAGCAGCACCAGCACCGCCAGCAGCAGGCCCCAGCACAGCATCACCGCCGGCTCGGACAGCACCACCCGAATGCTGGCCAAGCCCGCCGAGATGGCATCGGTGTCACGGTCCAGGATCATGGGGATGGAGACCACGCTGATGGCAAACACCAGGAAGGCGAACACGCCACCCACGGCCAGGTAGACGGCCACGAAATCGAGGTTCTCGGGGTTGAAAATGGCCTGGACCACGCCGGTGGTGGACGGCATGCCGGTGTTGAAAAAGACGGCAAACACCACCAGCGAAGCACGCCCCCACAGCAGTTCGAGGACGAGCATGACCAGCACCAGCATGGCCATGCTGCGCAGGTGCTGGTCCCAGCAGGTCATGCTGGCGCCCAGATCGGGAGATTGGCCCAGGCCGATGCGCCGGCTGGCTTCGTACAGGCCCATGGCCAGAAAGGGACCCACCAGCAGGCAGCCCGAGACCATGGTCAGGGTGTACTCGGGCTTGTGGCGAAACACCAGGCCCAGCACCAACGCCATCAGCCAGAAACAGACCCCATAGAACAGGCCCAGGCCCGGCTTGACACGCAGATCGTGCCAGCCTGCCGCCAGCCAGCGCAAGGGGTCGGCCAGGCCCAGCGTGCGCAGCGCCATGCGCGGTGCGTCCGAGGGCGGGGGCACATAGGGGCTGGCCATGACGGGCAAGCCCCCGGCCGAGGAGGACGCGGTGTTGGCAGGTGAGGCAGCGGGGTCGCTCATGTCAGATGAGCTTGCATCGACTGGCGCAAATCGTCAATCAGGAACGCTGCCGATTCAAGCCCGACCGAGAAGCGCACCAGCCAGCCACGGCGCAGGTGGCTGGGCCATTGGCGGCGCATGGCGGGCAGGTCGTAGGGCACCACCAGGCTGACGGGCCCGCCCCAGCTGTAGCCGATGCGAAAGCGCTGCAGGCCATCGACAAAGGCGTCGACCTGGGCCTGCGTGAAGCGCTCGTCAAGCAGGATGCTGAAGAGGCCCGCCGCCCGGCCCGCCCCCTCGCGCCCGCACAGGGCCTGCCAATGGGCATGCCCGGGCGCGCCCGCCAGCGCCGGGTGCAGCACCTGCACACAGGCGCTCTGGGCCTGCCACCAATGCGCCAGCTCGCGCGCGGTCTGGTCTTGCGCCGCGTAGCGCAGGCCGATGCTGGGCAGCGATCGCAACACCGATTCGACGTCGTTCATGCCCACCCCCAGGCCCAGGCGCATGTGCGTCAATTGAATCAGGCGATGCATCTCGGGGGTGCGGGTGGTGACCGCGCCCATCAGCACATCGCCGCCGCCGCTGGGGTATTTGGAGAGGGCGTGCGCGCTCAGGTCGACCGCACACTGGCCGTCGCCCAGCAGGTCAAAGGGGGCAAAGGCCAGACCGGCGCCCCAGGTGTTGTCCAGCGCCACGCGGGCGCCGTGCGCCTGCGCGATGCGCACCAGCGCCGGCAGGTCGGGAAACTCCATCGTCACCGACCCAGGCGCCTCCACCCACACCAGGCGGGTGTTGGGCCGCAGGCGCTGCTGCAGGTCCTGCGGGTCCATGGGGTCGTACAGATCGTGGGCAATGCCCAGGCGGTTCAGATCGCCCAGGGCAAACACCTTGTTGGGGCCGTACACATTGTCGGGCAGCAGCACATGGTCGCCTTGCGACAGCAGCGCCAGGCTGGCCAGCGAGAGGGCCGCCAGGCCGCTGGGCACCAGCACCGAATAGCGCCCCCCCTCGAGGTGCGCGATGCGCTCTTCGAGGATGTAGCTGGTGGGGGTGCCGTGCAGGCCGTAGGTGTAGGCCGACTTGTCCATCCAGTCGCGCGAGCGCATGTCGGCGACGGTGGGGAAGTAGACCGTGGAGGCCTTGAAAACGCCCGGCTGCGGCGCGTCAAACGTGGCCGGCGGGCGGTAGGGATGCTGGATCAGGTCCGAGACATCGGGCAGGCTGGGCAAGGAGGTGTTGGGCGCGTTCATGGCGCCATGGTAGCGCATGTGCCGCCGCCCCTGGCAGGCGGCCCATGGGCCTCAGAACAGGCTCAAAGCTTCCACTTCTCCATCAGCTTTTCGGGGCGCATGTTGTCGTAGGGCTCGAAGGGCTGGTGGATCCAGGGATTGGTCGGCAGGTACTCGACCGAGTAGTCGGGTTCGAAGCTCGACACGCCCTTGGTCCAGATCACCGCGGTGCGCAGTTCGGTGATGGGGCCATAGTTCTCGCGCAGCATGTCCACCACGGCCTTGAGGGTGTGACCGGTGTCGGCCAGGTCGTCCACCAGCAGCACACGGCCAGCGATCTCGCCCTTGGGGGTGGTGATGTAGCGGGCAATGTCCAGGCGCCCTTGCACCGTGCCGGCCTCGGCGCGGTAGGAGCTGGTCGACATGATGGCCAGCGGCTTGTCAAACACGCGCGAGAGGATGTCCCCCGGGCGCATGCCGCCGCGCGCCAGGCACAGGATGTTGTCGAACTCCCAACCCGATTGGTGGATCTTGAGCGCGAGCTTTTCGATCAGGTTGTGGTACTCGTCGTAGGACACATACAGGTGCTTGCCGTCTTCGGTCAACATGGGGGTCTTCTCCGGGCTGGGGGTGGGATGGGGGTCGGTCCGGCCGCTCAGGGCAGGAAGGGGTGGTGCATGAGGATGGTGTGGTCGCGGTCCGGGCTGGTCGAGACCATGTGGATCGGCACGCCAGTGACCTGCTCGATGCGCTGCAGGTACAGGCGCGCGTTCACCGGCAGCTTGTCGATCTGGGTCACGCCCACGGTCGTCTCGGTCCAGCCTTCGATGGTTTCGTAGATCGGCACACAGCGGGCAATGTCGTCGGCCCCCATGGGCAGGATGTCCACCACCTCGCCGTCGAGCTCGTACCCGGTGCAGAGCTTGAGTTCGGGCAGGCCGTCGAGCACATCGAGTTTGGTGATGCACAGGCCCGAGAGGCCGTTGACCTGGGCGCTGCGCTTGAGCAGCGCGGCGTCAAACCAGCCGCAGCGGCGCGCGCGGCCGGTGGTGGTGCCTTTTTCGGCGCCCACCGTGGCCATGTGCCAGCCCGGCGTGCCTTCTTTTTCCCAATCGAGCTCGGTCGGGAAGGGGCCGCCGCCCACGCGGGTGCAATAGGCCTTGGTGATGCCCAGCACATAGTGCAGCATGCCCGGGCCCACGCCCGAACCGGCGGCGGCATTGCCGGCCACGCAGTTGCTGGAGGTCACAAAGGGATAGGTGCCGTGGTCCACATCCAGCAAGGTGCCCTGCGCGCCTTCAAACAGCAGGTTGGCCCCCAGGCGGTGCGCCTCGTTGAGTTCGCGTGAGACATCGGCCACCATGGGCGCGAGTTCCTTGGCGTAGGCCATGGCCTCGTTGAAGACCGTGTCAAAGTCGACCGGCGCGGCGTGCAGGTGGTTGACCAGCACATCGTTGTGCAAGGCCAGGTTCTCGCGCAGCTTGGCGGCAAAGCGCTCGGGATGGCGCAGGTCCTGCACGCGCAGGGCGCGGCGCGCCACCTTGTCCTCATACGTCGGACCGATGCCGCGGCCGGTGGTGCCAATCTTGGCATTGCCGGCCTTTTCCTTGGCGGCTTCACGCGCCACATCCAGCGCCACATGGTAGGGCAGGATCAGCGGGCAGGCTTCCGAGATGCGCAGGCGCGAGCGCACCTCCACCCCGGCTTTTTCAAGACCGGCGATCTCTTCGAGCAGCTTGGGCACCGACAGCACCACCCCGTTGCCGATGTAGCACTTGACCCCGGGGCGCATGATGCCGCTGGGGATCAGGTGCAGCGCGGTCTTCACGCCGTTGATGACCAGGGTGTGGCCCGCGTTGTGACCGCCCTGAAAGCGCACCACGCCCTGGGCCGACTCGGTGAGCCAGTCCACGAGTTTGCCCTTGCCCTCGTCGCCCCATTGGGTGCCGACCACGACCACATTGCGGCCTTGCGTCATGTTCATGTGTTTGCTTTCTCAGATGGCTTGCACCGCCCAGGTGCCGGCAACCGACACCAGCTCGCGGTCGCAGTGGAATTCGTCAATTTCGTCTTCGTGGCCCGGCAGCACGCAGACCACGGTCTCGCCGGCCTCGCGCAGCGCGGCAATCGCGCGGCGCAGGCCCGGCTCGTCGCGCCAGGGGGCGCGGATGGCCTCGCGCAGGGGGCGCGGCGGCACCACCGCCACCAGCTCCTTGAGGTCGAGGCTAAAGCCCACCGCCGGCCGGTCGCGGTCAAGGCGGTGGCCAAACACCGCGCCCACGCCGTCGTAGCGGCCGCCTCGCACCAGCGCATCGGCTGCACCCTGGGCGTAAATTGCAAAGCGCATGCCGCTGTAATAGGCGTAGCCGCGCGAGTCGCCCAGGTCCACGCTAAAGCGCACCTCGGGCAGTTGCGCGATCAGCCAGCGCAGCTGGGCCAGGGCGGCCTGCAAGGCGGGGCTGGCCGGCAAGCGGCGCTCGGCCTGATCGAGGATGTCCGGGGCGCCGTACAGATCCAGCAGGGCCATCAGGCCATCGGCTGCGGGCGCCGGCAGGCTTTGCGTCAAGCGCTGCATGGCCGGCGCATCCTTGGTGGCCAGCGCTGCATGCAAGGCGTGGCGCAACTCGTCATCGAGCGCGACCCCATCGAGCAAGGCTTGCACAATGCGGGCATCGGCCAGATCCACCGGGGGCGTGCGCACGCCAGCGCGTGCCAGGCACTCGAGTGCCAACTGCAGCACTTCCAGGTCGGCCTCGGGGCCGGCATGGCCATAGATCTCAGCCCCCAGT
>JBEBDJ010000174.1:0-7066 GCA_041157045.1 Pseudomonadota bacterium | reverse complement strand
GGGCGATCAGGGACCGGTTCGATTCGCCCCAGCCGTTCTTCCTCTAGTGAGTGCTCAGGGTCATCGATCTAATTGGCCCGTGCATCGTAGAAGTGAGTTCGGGGCGCGCCACAATCTGAGCCAACCCGGCTGGCCCATACAAAAGGCCATTCCAAGGGCTTCAAGGGCTAGCCCAACGCAATGGGGCAGGTCAGCGCAGGTCAGACCCAACCTTGGCGCCAGACGCGCTCGTCTTGCAATTGCCGCCACGCAATGGTCTGCGTGGCCTTGGAATACACCGCCTCGATCTCGACCCATTCAACCGGCGCATCGGGCAGCTCGGGCTGGATCACCCGCACCACCACAAAGTGCTTTTGCTTGGCCACTGGCTGGACCGCCGTCCATTTGCTCAGGAGCAGCTTTTTGGGGCTGAGGGGGTTCATTGCGAGCTCAAGGCCGCTTGGGCATTTTTTGCGCCAGCGCTTGCGCCAGCTCAATGACCGCCATCGCGTAGTAGCTGCTCCAGTTGTAGCGGGTGATGGCGTAGAAGTTCTCGGTGCCGGCCACAAAGCTCGGGGGCTGGTCGCCGTTGCGCAGCTCGATCAGGGCCAGCGGTCCGGTGTGGGCCAGGGCGCGCTCGTCCAGGCGGGCGCCCAGCTCGTGCAGGCGTTTGGGCGTGAAGGTGGGCAGGATGTCGGGCAGCAGCAGGGTTTGCAAGTCGTCGTCGCGGGTCTGCATCTGCACCGGGTAGTGGGTGGGCAGGCCGGTCTTCCACTGGTGCACCTGGAAGTAATGGGCCACCGAGCCGATGGCGTCTTCGGGGCTGCCAAACAGGTCGATGCGGCCGTCGCCGTCAAAGTCGATGGCCATCTTGGCCCAGCTCGAGGGCATGAACTGCGGCAGGCCCATGGCGCCGGCATAGCTGCCGCGCACCTGCAGGGGGTCGGCGCCGCTGCGCTGGGTCAGCAGCAGGAACTGGGCCAGCTCCTGGCGGAAAAACGCCTGTCGTTCGGCCGCGCGTGGGTGTTCGGTCGGGAAGTCAAAGGCCAGGGTGGCCAGCGCATCGAGGATGCGGAAGTTGCCCATGTGGCGGCCGTAAAAGGTCTCCACGCCAATGATGCTGACGATGAACTCGGCGGGCACGCCAAACTCGGCCTGCGCGCGTGCCAGCGCCGCCTCGTGCCGCTGCCAGAAGGCCAGGCCCGCCTCGATGCGGCGCGGCTCGATGAAGCGTTCGCGGTAGGCCGCCCAGTTTTTGGCCGCCGGTGTGGCAGGCGGCAGCACCAGCTTGCGCACCGAGGGCAGCACCTTGGCCTGCACCAGCTGGGCCTTGACCCACTCGGGGGGCAGGCCCTGGTCCTGCGCCAGCGCTTGGCCCCAGGCCAGGGCCTCGGGCCGCTGGGCCAGGCTTTGCGCCGCCAGGGCCGAACCGGCGGCCAAACCAGCACCAGCGGCCAGGGCGGCCGCACGCGGCTTCTTGCCCTTGCGCGGCAGCAAGTCCTTGGCCTTGGTCTTGCTGGCCGCTTTGCTGGTGCGGGCCTGCGATTTGAGGGCCGCTGGGCTGGCCTTGGCCGATGGCCCCGGCACATGCGATTTGGCCGGTGCGGGCCCATGGGCGACGAGCAGGCCCAGGCCCAGCAGGAGGCCGCCAAGGGTGGGGGCAATGGAGCGCAACAACATGCGGCAAGTGTAGCCCGCAGCCATGGGTTTGGGCCGACTTGATCTGCGCAAAACTGGCGCGCTGGCGGGCGTGCTAAGCTGGCCCATGCCAGTCGCATGGGGCGCTGGCCGCTTGCTGATCGATAGGACCACCTGACCGCCATGGGCGCCACCGGCTACTTCACCCACCCCACGTTTTATCGCCACGAGATGGGCCCGGGCCATCCCGAGTGCCCGCAGCGCCTCTCGGCCATCGAGGACCGGCTCCTGATCACCGGGCTGGACATGGCGCTCACCCGCTGCGAGGCCCCGCCGGCGCCGCTGGCCGACCTGGAGCTGGCGCACGACCGCCTGCATGTGGCCGCACTGCGCGGCCTGTCCGATCAGCTGCGAGAGGACCAGGCCGCCGGTGGCCCGGCGCACCACGCCCTGGACCCGGACACCTGGATCAATGCCCACACCTGGGAGGCGGCCCTGCATGCGGCGGGCGCGGCCACTGCCGCCGTGGATGCGGTGATGGCCGGCGAGATGGACAACGCGTTTTGTGCGGTGCGCCCGCCGGGTCACCATGCCGGTCGGGCCAAGGCCATGGGCTTTTGCTTTTTCAACAATGTGGCGATTGCCGCCCGCTATGCGCGCCAGCGCCATGGTTTGAAGCGCGTGGCGATTGTTGACTTTGACGTGCACCACGGCAACGGCACCGAGGACATCGTGGCCGGCGACCCGGGCATCCTGATGGTCAGCTTCTACCAGCACCCCTTCTACCCCGAGGGGGGCTCGCGCTCGAATGCTGCCAACCTGCTCAACGTGCCTGTGCCGGCCTACACCCGGGGGATGGAGGTGCGCGGCCTGGTGCAAGACCTGTGGCTGCCGCGTCTGCACGACTTCGCGCCCGAGTTGCTGCTGATCAGCGCGGGCTTTGACGCCCACCGCGAGGACGACATGGGCCAGCTGGGCCTGGTGGAGCAGGACTACGCCTGGATCACCCAGCAGCTGATGGACGTTGCCCAGCGCCACGCCAAGGGGCGCCTGGTGAGCTGCCTGGAGGGGGGCTACCACCTGAGCGCCCTGGCGCGCAGCGTCGAGGCGCACCTGCGCGTGCTGGCTGGGGTCTAAACTTGGGGGCATGAGCAAGCCCAATCTCCAAGATCCCCTGAGCTGGGTCGCGCAACTGGCGCACCCCGATTCGCTGCTGGCCCTGGCGGCCCTGGCGCTCTCCGCCGGCCTGTCGTGGCTGGCCGTGCAAGCCTTGCGCCGCGCGCTGGGCGGGCAGGACATGCCGATCCTGCTGGGCCGTCGAGGGCTCGATGGCGTGCTGTTTCCGATCGTGTTGCTGGCCCTGGTGTTTGCCGCCAGCATCGCCGTGCCCCAGCTGGGCACGGGCCACCCGGTGGCGCTGTTTGATATCTTGCTGCCCGCCTGCATCTCGCTGGCCTCGATCCGCTTTGGCGTGAAGGTGCTGCAGGCGGCCTTTGGTGCGCAGGCGCCCTGGTTGCGCCTGGTCGAACGCACCATCTCGTGGCTGGCCTGGCTGGCGGTGTTGCTGTGGGTGACGGGCGTGCTGCCGGTGGTGCTGCGCGAACTCGACGAGATCCGCTGGAAGATTGGCAGCCAGACCCTCTCGGTGCGCACCATGATCGAAGGCGCGCTGACCGCGGGCGCGGTGCTCTTGCTCACGCTGTGGTTGTCGTCGGCGCTGGAGTCGCGCCTGCTGCGCCAGGCCAGCGGCGGGGATCTGTCGATGCGCAAGGTGGTGAGCAACCTGCTGCGCGCCCTCATGCTGTTTGTCGGCCTGCTGCTGGCGCTGTCGGCGGTGGGCATCGACCTGACGGCGCTGTCGGTGTTGGGCGGCGCCATTGGCGTGGGCCTGGGCTTTGGCCTGCAAAAGCTGGCGGCCAACTATGTCAGCGGCTTTGTGGTGCTGGCCGAGCGCAGCATGCGCATTGGCGACATCGTGCGGGTGGATGGTTTCGAGGGCCAGGTGACCGACATCAAGGCCCGCTACACCGTCATCCGCGCCGGCAATGGCCGCGAGTCCATTGTGCCCAACGAGATGCTGATCACGCAGCGCGTGGAGAACCTGACCCTGGCCGATCCGCGCATGGCGCTGAGCACCACGGTGAGCGTGGCCTACGACAGCGATGTGGCCCAGGTGCAGGCGCTGTTGTTGCAGGCCTGTCGTTCGCAGGCAAGGGTGCTGGCCGATCCAGCGCCCGCCGCCTGGCTCAGCGCGTTTGGTGCCGACGGCCTGGAGTTCACGCTCTTGTTCTGGATTGGCGACGCCGACAAGGGCCAGCAGAATGTGCGCTCGGAGGTGAACATCGCGGTGCTTGAGGCCTTGCGCGGGGCGGGCATCGAGATTCCCTTCCCGCAACGGGTGGTCCACCAGCCACCGCCCCAACGGCCCGAAGGCCGCCACTGAGCCTGCCACCGTGGCCCGGGACGGGCCACGCCTGCGCTGGCCCCCGGATCAGTCCATGAAGGACGGCAGCCAGAGGCTGAGCGAGGGCACGGTCAGCAAAATCAGCAGGGTGATGACCAGCACCAGCACCAGCGGCCAGACGCCGCGGAAAATGCGGCCCAGGCCCACCTGCGGCAAGAGGGTGTTGATGACGAAGAGGTTCATGCCCACCGGCGGCGAGATCAGGCCAATCTGGATCACCATCACGATCAGCACGCCAAACCACACCGGGTCAAAGCCCAGTTGCACCACGATCGGGAAGAACAGCGGAATGGTCAGCAGCACCATGGTCAGCTCTTCCATCACGGTGCCCAGCAGCACATAGATCAGCATCATTGCGCCCACGATCATGATGGGCGAGAGGCCCAGACCGGTGATCCAGTCCTTGAGCTCGAAGGGCAGGCTGGTGTAGTTGACGAAGTTGGCAAACACCGTGGCCGCGATCAGCAGGGTGAACAGCATGCCGGTGGTGCGCGCCGATTCAACCAACACGTCGAGCAGCACGCGTGGGGTGAGCGCCTTGCGCGCCAGCGCAAAAAAGAAGGCAAACATGGCGCCCACGCCGGCCCCTTCGGTGGCGGTGAAAAAGCCGCCGTAAATGCCGCCCAGCACCACGATCACCAGCAGCAGCACGCCCCAGATGCCGCGCAGCGCCGCCCAGCGCTCGGACCAGCTGTAGCGCTGGCCAGCCGGCGCATGGTCTGGGTCCAGGCGCGTCATCACCACCACCGCCAGCATCATCAGCGCCGCCGTCAGCAGGCCGGGGATGACGCCCGCCGCAAACAGCTTGCCAATGTGCGTCTCGGTGATGATGCCGTAGATGACCATGATGGTCGATGGGGGGATCATGATGCCCAGCGTGCCGCCGGCGGCGATCACGCCAGTGGACATGGCGTCGCTGTAGCCCATGCGCTTCATCGAGGGGTAGGCCACCTTGCTCATGGTGGCCGCGGTGGCAATGGACGAGCCGCAGATGGCGCCAAAGCCTGCGCAGGCGGCAATCGTGGCGTGCGCCAGGCCGCCGCGCTTGTGGCCGATGAAGGTGTTGGCCGCCTGAAACAGCTCGTGCGCCAGACCTGCCCGGGCCACAAAGTTGCCCATCAGGATGAACAGGGGGATCACCGAGAGGGTGTAGGCAAAGCCGGTCTCGTGCACCACCTGGGCCACACCCGCGAGCGAGGCGTCCCAGCCGCGCGTCAGGCCCACGCCCACAAAGCCCACCAGGCCCATGCCAAAAGCCAGCGGCATGCGCAGCAGCGCCAGCACAAAAATCGCCAGAAATCCAAGCAAGGCAGCGGTCACAGCACACCGCCTTCCTGCTCTTGTTGCTCAGCACCCACCATCAGCGAGAGGTGCACCAGGCCGGTGAACGCGCACAGCACCCCCATGCCCTGGATGAAAAAGCCTTTGGGAATGCGCAGTTGTGCGGTCGTCTCGCCGTTGGCCAGAAAGTCGGCACCGGCCTTCCACAAGAGCCAGGCCAGGCCCAGCATGGCCAGCCCGCAGACGGCCTGCACCAGCCAGCGCTGCACGCGCCGCACCCAGGCCGGCAACACCGGGTCGAGCGAGTCAAAGACCACATGCTCGCCACGCTCGGACACCAGGGGCAGGGCGCCAAAGATGACCACCACCATGAGCAGTTCGGTCAGCTCCAGGGAACCGGTGATGGAGTGGTTGAGAAACTTGCGCCCGCTCACATCCAGAAAGGTCAGGACCATGATGCCCATCAGGGCCAGGCCAGCCAGAACGCCGCAAAAGATTTCGAGTGATTTTTTCAAGGCTGGGCCTCATCAAACAAAAACGGTATCGGGCGAGCCCGATACCGTTGGGTCAGCAAGCAAAGGCTTATTTTTGCAGCTTGGCAATCTCGGCGCGGAACTCGGCGAGCACGCCCGAGGCATTGTTCAGGCCCTTGGCACCGGCGTCGCGTGCCCAGTCACGCTCGAGCTTGTTCAGGCGCACGGTCACGTCCGAGACAAACGAGGGATTGGCCTTGGTGATCACCACGCCGTTCTTGCTCATGTTCTCGATGGCCTTGCCATCGACCACATCCCAGCCCTTGCCGAAGATGCGCGCGGCGACTTCACCCGAAATATCGTCCACGGCTTTCTTGTCTTGCGCCGACAGGCTGTTGTACTTGGCCTGGTTCATCACAAAGAAGAAGCTGGTGTTGTACAGACCGCCCGGGAAGAAGGTGGCGTGCTTGACCACCTTGTCGATCTTGAACGAGTCCAGCGATTCGGCCGGGAAGAGGGTGCCGTCCATCACGCCCGTCGACAGCAGCTCAAAGGAGTCGGTGGCGGGTTTGAGGGTGATGTTCATGTCCAGCAGCGGCGCGATGTCGTTGATGATGCCACCACCCACGCGGAACTTCATGCCCTTGAGATCATCGGTCTTGGTGATTGGGCGCTTGGTGTTGAACACAATGCCAGGGCCGTGGGTGAAGACCGTGATCAGCTTGACGCCGGGATGCTCTTCGATGATTTTGGGGTGGCGCTGCGCGATGCGCGCAAAGGCCACCGACAGCGGCTCGGCACGGTCGCCCAGCCAGGGGAACTCGGCCATCTTGGTCAGGGTAAAGCGCCCCGGGGTGTAGCCATGCACGCCAAAGGACAGGTCGGCCTGGCCATTGCGCACCGCGTCGTAGGTGCCCGCCGGTGGGGTGACCGCGCGCGGCAGGATGTTGCAGCGGACCCGGTTGCTGGTGTTCTTGGCCAGCAGATCGCACCATTCCTTTTGCGCCATGCTCAGGGTGTGGGTGGGCGGCACCCAGGACGAGGCAACCAGCACGGTTTGCGCTTGCACAGAAGCGGCGCCGGCCAGGGACAGGGCAGCGAGGGTCAGCAGTTTTTTCATGGACATGAAGCTCCGGGATGGGATGGGGTGCGGTTGGGGCGATCGCGCCAAAAACCGACCTTTGATGCTATCGGCAATTAGCCGCCCGATCGGTCGGTGAAATCCCCAAGC
>JBEBDJ010000173.1:0-2942 GCA_041157045.1 Pseudomonadota bacterium | reverse complement strand
ATAATAAAAAGGTAAACAATATGTTTTATTAAGTTTCATTTATTCAACTTGGTTTTTTCAAGCCTGTGTGCGCCATTCATCACCCGGTGTGACCCAAGAGTCCTCTTAAACCCCCGACAATCCCCCCATGACTTCATTGAGCACCTCTTTGCAGCTTCAAGCGCCCATCGTGCAAGCGCCCATGGCCGGTGCGCAGGGTGCGGCCCTGGCCGCGGCGGTGTGTGAGGCGGGGGCGCTGGGCAGCGTGCCCGCGGCCATGCACACCCCCGACAGCCTGGACGCCGAGCTGCAGGCCCTGCGCGCCCTCACGCAGCGGCCCTTCAACCTGAACTTTTTCTGCCACCGCCCGCCCACGCCCGACGAGGCGGCGCTGGCGCGCTGGCATGCGGCGCTGGCCCCGCACTACCAGGCGCTGGGGCTCGATCCGACGCAGATGCCCAGCGGCGCGGGCCGTGCGCCCTTTGGCCCGGAACACCTGCCGCTCATCGAGCGGCACCGGCCGGCGGTGCTGAGCTTTCACTTTGGCCTGCCCGAGGCCGCGTTGCTGGCGCGCGCCCGCGCGCTGGGCTGCCAGATCTGGTCCAGCGCCACCACCGTGGCCGAGGCGCGCTGGCTGCAGGCCCATGGGGCCGATGTGATCATTGCCCAGGGCCTGGAGGCCGGGGGCCACCGCGGCATGTTCCTGAGCGACGACCTCTCGACCCAGCTGGGCACGCTGGCCCTGCTGCCGCAGGTGCTGGCTGCGGTGGACCGACCCGTGCTGGCCGCCGGTGGGGTGGCCGATGCGGCGGGCGTGCGCGCCATGCGCGCCCTGGGGGCCAGCGGCGTGCAGATCGGCACGGCCTGGCTGTGCACGCCCGAGGCCAGCACCAGCGCGCTGCACCGCGCCGCCCTGCGCTCGAGCGCGGCCGAGCACACCGCGCTCACCCGCCTGTTCAGCGGCCGCCCCGCGCGTGGCATCGTCAATGGGCTGATGCGCGCTTTCGACCCCATGGACCCGCTGGCCCCGGCCTTTCCGCTGGCCGGCGCCGCCCTGGGGCCGCTGCGCAGCGCCGCCGAAGCGCAGGGGCGCACCGACTACACCCCCTTGTGGAGCGGGCAGAACGCCAGCGCCTGCCAGGACCTGCCCGCGGCCGAACTGGCCGCCCGTTTCATCGCGGCCTGGCAAGCGGGCGCCTGAGCGGCCGTTACCATCTGCCCATGGCCAAAGACAAAACCGTTTACACCTGCAGCGAATGCGGCGCCACCAGCGCGCGCTGGCTGGGCAAATGCCCAGGCTGCGACGCCTGGAACACCCTGGTCGAGGGCGTGAGCGAGGCCCCCGGCAGCGGGCGCAACCGCATGGCGCAATCGCACGCGGCGCTGGCGCCCACCCTGCCGGTGACGCCCCTGTCGCAGATCGAGGCACAAGAGGTGGAGCGCCACCCCACCGGCCAGGAGGAGCTCGATCGGGTGCTGGGCGGCGGCATTGCGCCGGGCTCGGTGGTGCTCATTGGCGGCGACCCCGGTATCGGCAAGTCGACCCTGCTGCTGCAGGCCGTGGACGCCTTGCAGCGCCGTGGCCTGCCCACCCTGTATGTGACCGGCGAGGAAAGCGGCGCCCAGGTGGCGCTGCGCGCGCGGCGACTGGGGCTGGAGGCGAGCCAGGTGCCGGTGCTGGCCGAGATCCAGCTCGAGAAGATCCTGGCCACCCTGGCCCAGCGCCAGCCGCAGGTGGCGATCATCGATTCCATCCAGACCCTGTACTCGGCCGAGCTGACCAGCGCACCCGGCTCGGTGGCGCAGGTGCGCGAATGCGCCGCCCACCTCACCCGCGCGGCCAAGGGCAGCGGCACCGCCATCGTGCTGGTGGGTCATGTCACCAAGGAAGGCGCGCTGGCCGGGCCGCGCGTGCTCGAGCACATGGTCGACACGGTGCTGTACTTCGAGGGCGACACCCACTCGAGCTACCGCCTGATCCGCGCGATCAAGAACCGCTTTGGCGCGGTCAACGAGATCGGCGTGTTTGCCATGACCGAGCGCGGCCTCAAGGGCGTGAGCAACCCCAGCGCCATCTTTCTGAGCCAGCACCCGCAGCCCGTGCCCGGGTCGTGCGTGATGGTCACGCTCGAGGGCACCCGGCCGATGCTGGTCGAGATCCAGGCCCTGGTGGACACCGCCGGCCCCAGCCCACGGCGCCTGAGCGTGGGCCTGGAGCGCGATCGCCTGGCCATGCTGCTGGCGGTGCTGCACCGCCATGCCGGGGTGGCCTGCATGGACCAGGACGTGTTTGTCAACGCGGTGGGCGGCGTGCGCATCAGCGAGCCGGCCGCCGATCTGGCGGTGCTGCTGGCGATCAGCTCCAGCCTGCGCGCGCGGGCCCTGCCCAAGGGCTTTCTGGCCTTTGGCGAAATTGGCCTGGCCGGCGAGGTGCGCCCCGCCCCCCGGGGTCAGGAGCGCCTGAAAGAAGCCGCCAAGCTGGGCTTCAAGGTGGCCGTGGTGCCCAAGGCCAACCTGCCCAAGCGCGCCGACCCCGCGCTCGAGGGCCTGAGCCTGCACGGCGTCGAGCGGGTGGAAGACGCCCTGGCCGTGCTGCGCTCGCTGGAATAAGCGCCGCGCCCCGGGGCGGGGCGCACTGCAGGCACAATCTCCCCCCATGAAAACCCCGTTCAATTTCAATCGTGTGCTGGTGCCACTGGCGGTTCTGGTGCTGGCCGTGGGCGCTTGGCGTGAGTTTGGCTGGCCCGGTCTGGCCATGACCGCTGGGGCCCTGGTGATGTGGGTGTTGCTGCACTTCACCCGCCTCATGCACATCCTCAAGCGCGCGGCCGATCGCCCCATTGGCCGCGTGCCCAGCGCGGTCATGCTCAACGCCAAGCTCAAGCCGGGCGTGACGCTCATGCATGTGATCGCCATCACCCGCTCGCTGGGGCAATTGCACACCGAGCCCAACGCACAACCCG
>JBEBDJ010000172.1:0-8240 GCA_041157045.1 Pseudomonadota bacterium | reverse complement strand
TGCCGTGCGAGCAGTCGACCATGACCTGCTCGCGCACGCCGGCGGCGCGCAGCGCGCTGCAGGCGGCTTCGATGCTGGCGGCGTCGTAGTTCGGCGTCTTGCCGCCGCGCAGGATGAGGTGACAGTCGGCATTGCCGCGCGTCTCGAAGATGGCGGCGGCGCCCATCTTGGTCATGCCCATGAAGGCGTGGCCGCTGCGCGCGGCGAGCACCGCGTCGGCGGCGATCTTGATGCTGCCGTCGGTGCCGTTCTTGAAGCCCACCGGGCACGACAGGCCGCTGGCGAGCTGGCGATGGCTCTGGCTTTCGGTGGTGCGCGCGCCAATGGCGCCCCAGCTGACCAGGTCGCTGATGAACTGTGGGCTCAGCAGGTCCAGGAACTCGGTGGCCACCGGCAGGCCCAGCGCGGTCACATCCAGCAAGAGGCGCCGCGCCATGGCCAGGCCCTCGTTCATGGCAAAGCTGCCATCGAGGTGCGGGTCGTTGATATAGCCCTTCCAGCCCACGGTGGTGCGGGGTTTTTCAAAGTACACGCGCATCACCAGCAGCAACTCGCCCGCCAGCGCCGGGGCCGCGGCCTGCAGGGCTTGCGCGTAGGCGATGGCCTGGTCGTGGTCGTGGATGGAGCAGGGGCCCACCACCACCAGCAGGCGGTCGTCGCGGCCGTGCAGCACATCGGCAATTTGCTGGCGCGAGCGCTCCACCAGGGACAGCTGCGCCGGTGTGGCGCTCAGCTGCTCCTCCAGCAAGGCCGGGGTCATCAGGGGGCGCACCGAGGCGATGCGGGTGTCGTCGATGCGGGTTTTGTCTTCGGTGTTGCGCATGGTGTGGGCCACAAAAGGTCTCGGCTCGGGATCATACGCGGGCATGGGGGGCGCCCCCTGCCCAGAAGGCCCCAGGGTTTGCAGGTCGACCCAAATGCATGCACGATCGCCCTTTCATCAGGAAATATCGATGAACATCACCTTTCGGCAACTGCGACTTTTTCTGGCCCTGGCCGAGACGGGCAGCGTGAGCGCGGCGGCGCGCGCCCTGCATGTGACACAACCGACCGCGTCCATGCAGCTGCGCGAGATCACCGACTCGGTGGGCCTGCCCCTGTACGAGCTGGTGGCGCGGCGTGTGCGCCTGACCGAGGCCGGGCAGGAGCTGGCCCGCACCGCGCGCCAGATGGTGGACGAGTGGGAGCGCTACGAGCAAACCGTGGGCGCGCTCAAGGGCCTGACCGGTGGCCGCCTGCGGGTGGCGGTGGTGAGCACCGCCAAGTACTTTGTGCCGCGCCTGCTGGGCAGTTTTTGCGAACGGCATCCGGGCATCGACATCTCGCTGCAGGTGCTCAACCGCGACGGCGTGCTGCAGCGCCTGCGCGAGCAGATGGACGATCTGTACGTGATGTCGCAACCGCCGCAAGACATGGTGCTGGACGATCAGACCTTTCTGGACAACCCGCTGGTGCTCATTGCCCCGCAAAACCACGCCCTGGCGGGCCGGCGCCGCCTGCCCCTGTCGGCCTTGCAGGACGAGCGCTTCTTGCTGCGCGAGAGCGGCTCGGGCACGCGCATGTCGACCGAGGCCTTTTTTGCCCAGCAGGGCTTTGTGCCCACCCGCCGCCTGGAGCTGGGCAGCAACGAGGCCATCAAGGAGGCGGTGGCCGGGCACCTGGGGGTGGCCGTGATCTCGCGCCACGCCTTGCGCGAACCCACGCTCTGGAAAGAGCTGTGCGTGCTGCCGGTGACCGGCATGCCCATCCGATCGCGCTGGCATGTGGTGCACCCCAAGGCGCGCCAGCTCTCGCCCATTGCGCGGGTGTTTCGCCAGCACCTGCTCACGCAGGCCCGCCACTGGCCCATGCCCTGAGGCTTCTATACTGACCGCATGAGCTTTCAACGCGCAATCGTGACCCTGCTGGGGCTGGCCATGGCATGGGCCAGCGCAGGCGCGGCGCAGGTGCAGGTGGCGGTGGCCAGCAACTTTGCCGCCCCCATGCAGCGCATCGCGCAGGCGTTCGCGCAGGCCACCGGCCACCAGGCGGTGCTGTCGGTGGGCTCGAGCGGCAAGTTTTTTGCGCAGATCCAGAACGGGGCGCCGTTTGCCCTCTTGCTGTCGGCCGATCAGGACGTGCCACAACGCCTGGTCGCGGCCGGCCTGGCCCTGCCCGAGACGCGCTGGACCTATGCCGTCGGCCACCTGGTGCTCTGGAGCCCGCAGCCGGGCCTGGTGGACGCACAAGGCCAGGTGCTGCAGCGCCCCCTGCCGGGCAAGCTGGCCTGGGCCGATCCGCGCCTGGCGCCTTACGGCCTGGCGGCGCAACAGGTGGTGGCGCGCCTGGGCCTGACCGAGCGCCTGCGCCCGCACGCGGTGCAGGGCGAGAACATCGCCCAGACCTTCCAGTTTGTGCGCAGCGGCAATGCCGCGCTGGGCTTTGTCGCCCTGTCGCAGGTGTTGCAGGACGGGCAGCCCTTGGCGGGCAGCCTCTGGCGCGTGCCCGCCGACCTGCACGCCCCCATCCGGCAGGACGCGGTGCTGCTGCGCGCAGGCGCTGGTCAGCCGGCGGCGCAGGCCCTGGTGGCCTTTTTGCGCGGCCCGCAAGCGCGCCAGATCATCGAGCAGCACGGCTACACCGTGCCCGCGCCGCCATGAGCGTGTGGCAAGACCCCATGTTCTGGGCCGAGGCCTGGCCAGCGCTGTCGCTCACGCTGCGCCTGGCCGCGGCCACCACTGCGGTCTTGCTGCTGCTGGGCACCCCGCTGGCCTGGTGGCTGGCGCGCACCCGCTCGGCGCTGCGCGAGCCGGTGCAGGCCCTGGTCACCTTGCCGCTGGTGCTGCCGCCCTCGGTGCTGGGCTTTTACATGCTGGTGCTGCTGGGCCCACACGGGCCGCTCGGGCAGCTCTCGCAGGCGCTGGGCCTGGGCGCGCTGTCGTTCACCTTCAGCGGGCTCTTGCTCGGCTCGGTGGTCTACTCGCTGCCCTTTGTGGTCCAGCCCCTGCAGGCCGCGTTTGTGAGCATGGGCCCGCGCGCGCTGGAGGCCGCCATGACCCTGGGCGCCCGTCCGCTCGATGCCTTTGTCAGCGTGGCCCTGCCGCAGGCGCGCCATGCCCTGCTGACCGCGGCGGTGCTGGGCTTTGCCCACACCCTGGGCGAGTTTGGGGTGGTGCTCATGATCGGGGGCAACATCCCGGGCCAGACCCAGGTGCTCTCGACCCTGATTTACGGCCATGTCGAGGCCATGGACTACGCCCGCGCCCATGTGCTGGCCGGCGGCATGGCCCTCATGGCCTTTGCGGCCTTGCTGGGCCTGGCCTGGCTGCGCCGGCGCGAACCCGGAGGCCGTGCATGAGCCTGGACCTGTCGCTGCACCTGCCGCGCAGCGGCTTTGCGCTGGATGTGGCCCTGCAACTGCCCGAGCAGGGCGTGAGCGTGTTGTGGGGGGCATCGGGCTCGGGCAAGAGCAGCGTGCTGCGCTGCGTGGCCGGGCTCGAGCGCGCGCACGGCCATGTGCGCCTGGGCCCCACGGTGTGGCAGGACGATGCCCGTGGCCTGTGGGTGCCGCCCTGGGAGCGCCGCATCGGCCTGGTGTTTCAGGACGCCCACCTGTTCGAGCACCTGGATGTGCGCGGCAACCTGCACTACGGCCTGCGCCGCTTGCCCAAGGCCGAGCAGCCCGCCGCCACGGCCGCCCTGCACGACGCCTTGGCGGTGCTGGGCCTGCAGGGCTTGCTCGATCGACGCACCGCCACGCTCTCGGGGGGCGAGCGCCAGCGCGTGGCCATGGCGCGTGCCCTGGCGCGCCGGCCACACCTGCTGCTGCTGGACGAACCCCTGGCGGCGCTGGATGCGCCGCGCCGGCGCGAGGTCATGCCCTGGTTGCAGGCCTTGCGCCGCCACCTGCGCCTGCCGGTGCTGTACGTGACCCATGCCGCCGACGAGGTCGCGCAACTGGCCGATCACCTGGTCGTGCTGGACGCCGGCCGTGTGCGCGCCAGCGGTCCGGTGGCCCAGGTGCTGGCCAGCGCCGAGGTGCCGGTGCACCTGGGCGACGATGTGGGCGCGCTGCTGGATGCGCAGGTGCAAGGCGGCGACCCCGGCTTTGGCCTGTGCCGCTTGCAACTGCCCGGGGGCGAGCTGTGGAGCGCGGCGCGCGATGTGCACGAGGGCCAGCGCGTGCGCGTGCGCCTGCTGGCGCGCGACATCAGCATCACCCTGGCGCGCGCCGAGGGCACCAGCATCCAGAACCACCTGCCCTGCACCGTGCAGCGCCTGGTGCCCGATGCCCAGCCGCACCAGGTGCTGGTGCAGCTGGACGCCTGCGGCCAAACCTTGTTGGCGCGCCTGACCGCCCGCGCCGCGCACCAGTTGCAGCTGCAGCCGGGCCAGGCCGTGTGGGCGCAGATCAAGGCCGTGAGCCTGGTGCCCACCGACGCCAGCCCGGCGGCCGCCTGACCCACCCAGGCCCCGCATGACCGACCCCATCACCGGCCTCACCCCCGACGACGCCGCACGCCGATTGGCACAAGACGGCCCGAATGCCTTGCCCGAGGCCGAACGCCTGGGCGTGCTTCGCCTGATCGTGCAAACCGTGCGCGAGCCGATGGTGCTGATGCTGTTGCTGGCCGGGGGCCTGTACCTCTTGCTGGGCGATGCCGCCGAGGCGCTGATGCTGCTGGTGGCGGTGTTGGCGGTGGTGGTGCTCACGCTCAGCCAGTCCCTGCGCTCGCAGCGCGCCCTGGAGGCCCTGCGCGAGCTGAGTGCGCCGCGCGCCCGCGTGCTGCGCGGCGGCCAGCCCGAGCGGGTGCCCAGCGCCGAGCTGGTGGTGGGCGATGTGCTGATCCTCGATGAGGGCGAGCGCTTGCCGGCCGACGCGCAGCTGCTCACGGGCCAGCTGCGCGTGGACGAATCGCTGCTGACCGGCGAATCCGCGCCCATGCAGAAACTGCCCGCCCCCGACCCCGCACCCGAGTTGCCCGAGCTGCCCGAGCTGCCCGAGTCGGCCCAGCTGTTTGCCGGCACCCTGATCACCCAGGGCAGCGGCCTGGCGCGGGTGCTGGCCACCGGCAGCCGCAGCAGCATGGGCCGCATCGGCCAGTCGCTGCGCGCGCTGCATCCCCAGCCCACGCCCTTGCAGCAGGCCAGCGAGCGCCTGGTGCGCCGGGTGGCCTGGGTGGGCGGGGCGGTGTCGCTGGCGGTGGTGGCGCTGGCCTGGGCTTGGGACGGGCGCCCCTTGCTGCAAAGCCTCTTGCTGGGCATTGCCACCGCCATGGCCTTGCTGCCCGAAGAAATCCCGGTGGTGCTGACCGTGTTCCTGGCCTTGGGCGCCTGGCGCCTGTCGCAGCGCCAGGTGCTGACGCGGCGCCTGGCGGCCATCGAAACCCTGGGCGCGATCACCGTGCTGGCGGTCGACAAGACCGGCACGCTGACGCACAACCGCATGCGCGTGGTCATGCTCGACAACCTGCGTCAGCAGCACACCGAGGGGCCCTTGCCCGAGGACCTGCACGACCTTTTGGAGTTTGCGCTGCTGGCCACGCCGCAAAACCCCTACGACCCGATGGAGCAGGCCTTGCAGGCGCATGGCCAGGCGCATCTGGCGCGCACCGAACACCTGCACCTGGACTGGGCGCCGGTGCGGGCCTACGAGCTTTCACCCGACATCCTGGCCATGACGCATGCCTACTTGCCCGATGCGCAGGGCGTGCACGGGCTGGCCACCAAGGGCGCGCCCGAGGCCGTGGCCGATCTGTGCCACCTGGACGCGGCCGTGCTGGCCCAGGTGCGCGCGCACGTCGAGGCCATGGCCAGCCAGGGCCTGCGCGTGCTCGGGGTGGCGCGCGGCCGTTGGTCGGGCAACGACTGGCCGGCCAGCCAGCACGATTTTCAATTTGAGTTTCTGGGCCTGATCGGCCTGATCGACCCCCCGCGCGAGGACGTGCCGCAGGCCTTGGCCGAATGCCGCAGCGCGGGCGTGCGGGTGATGATGCTCACCGGCGACCACCCGGCCACCGCGCGCGCCATTGCGCAGCAGGTGGGCCTGGCCACCGAAGCGGCGGTGCTGACCGGCGCCGAGCTCGATGCGCTGGACGATGCGGCGCTGGCGCAGCGCCTGCACCACACGCAGATTTGCGCGCGCGTCAAACCGCACCACAAGCTGCGCCTGGTGCAGGCCTTGCAGGCCCGTGGCGAGGTGGTGGCCATGACCGGTGACGGCGTGAACGACGGCCCGGCGCTGCGCGCGGCCAATGTGGGCATCGCCATGGGGCAGCGCGGCACCGATGTGGCGCGCGAGGCCGCGTCGATCGTCTTGCTGGACGACCGCTTTGCCAGCATCGTGGCCGGCATCCGCCAGGGCCGCCAGATCGACCACAACCTGCGCCGCGCCATCGCCTTTGTGTTTGCGGTGCATGTGCCCATCGTGTTGCTGGCGCTGGCGCCCGTGGCCCTGCACTGGCCGCTCTTGCTGCTGCCGGCGCAAATCGTGCTGCTGGAATTGGTGATCGATCCGGCGTGTTCGGTGTTCTTCGAGGCCGAGCCCGCGCCCCCCGACCTGATGCAGCGGCCCCCACGCCCGGCCAGCGACAGCGCGCTGGGCCTGCCGGTGCTGGTGCAGGGCCTGTGGCAGGGGGCCTTGTCGGCCCTGGTGCTAGTGGGCGGCACGGCCGTGCTGAACGCCCTGGCCCAGCCCGAGCGCCAGGTGCGCACCGCGCTGTTCCTGGCCCTGGTGTTGGGCCTGCTCGTGCAGCTGCTGCCCCCGCGCGGCCGCCGCGCCCCCAACCCCTGGTGGCCGCGCATCAGCGGCGCGGTGCTGCTGGGCCTGGGCGTCATCTTGTGGCTGCCGCCCTTGCGCGACACCCTGGGCCTGGCCCTGCCCACCCCAGCCCTGGCCGTGAGCGCCATCGGCATGGCGGCGCTGCAATGGGCGCTGTGGCGCTGGGCCGGGCGGCGCGCCCGGTAAAATCCCCCCATTGTCCCCGGCAGCTTGCGCGGGCGCGCCAGCGCCTGTGGGTCTGATGGCCGGGGTCCCCGATCTTCAAGGAACCCTCCATGAGCCTCAAATGCGGCATCGTGGGCCTGCCCAACGTGGGCAAGTCCACCCTCTTCAACGCCCTCACCAAAGCCGGCATCGCGGCCGAGAACTATCCCTTTTGCACCATCGAGCCCAACACCGGCGTGGTCGAGGTGCCGGACCCTCGCCTGCAGCAGCTGGCGGCCATCATCTCGCCCGAGCGCATCGTGCCGGCCATCGTGGAGTTTGTGGACATTGCCGGCCTGGTCGCCGGTGCCAGCAAGGGCGAGGGCCTGGGCAACCAGTTCCTGGCGCACATCCGCGAGACCGACGCCATCGTCAACGTGGTCCGCTGCTTTGAAGACCCCAATGTGATCCACGTGGCCGGCAAGGTCGATCCGATTGCCGACATCGAGGTCATCCAGACCGAGCTGTGCCTGGCCGACCTGGCCACCGTCGACAAGGGCTTGCAGCGCTACACCAAGGCCGCCAAGAGTGGCAACGACAAGGAAGCCGCTGCCCTGGTGGCGCTGCTGACCAAGGTGCAGGCGGTGCTCAACGAGGGCCGCCCGGTGCGCACGCTCGAGCTGAGCGAGCAAGAGCGCGCGCTGCTCAAGCCCCTGTGCCTGATCACCGCCAAGCGCGCCATGTTTGTGGGCAATGTGAGCGAGGACGGCTTCGAGAACAACCCCTTGCTCACCCGCCTGCAGGCCTACGCGGCCGAGCAGAACGCGCCGGTGGTGGCCATCTGCGCCAAGATGGAGGCCGATATGGCCGAGATGAGCGACGAGGACAAGGCCCTGTTCCTGGAGGAGATGGGCCAGACCGAGCCGGGTCTCAACCGCCTCATCCGCGCGGCCTTCAAGCTGCTGGGACTGCAGACCTATTTCACCGCGGGCGTGAAAGAAGTGCGCGCCTGGACCATCCGCATTGGCGACACCGCCCCTCAGGCCGCGGGCGTCATCCACGGCGATTTCGAGCGCGGCTTCATCCGCGCCCAGACCATCGCCTTTGAAGACTTCATCCAGTTCCAGGGCGAGCAGGGCGCCAAAGACGCCGGCAAGATGCGCGCCGAAGGCAAGGAGTACGTGGTCAAGGATGGCGACGTGATGAACTTCCTGTTCAACGTCTGAGCCAACCAACCAGTCTTGCCATAGCGCCAACAGCGCTTCTGCTGGGGCATGCAAATCGCACAGCAGCAGCGGCTTGCCGCGTCCCGTCGCCAGATCACGAGTGAGCAGGC
>JBEBDJ010000171.1:0-7909 GCA_041157045.1 Pseudomonadota bacterium | reverse complement strand
CTGTTTGAGTTGGTTCGCACGGGCGCCATGAACCCCTTGATCTCGATCTTGATCGTGGCCGTGGTGATTTTGGTCACTTACTTTGTGGTCTTCGTCGAGCGTGGCCAGCGCAAGATTTTGGTGAACTACGCACGCCGTCAGGTGGGCAACAAAGTCTACGGCGGTCAGTCTTCTCACTTGCCGCTCAAGTTGAACATGGCGGGTGTGATTCCCCCCATCTTTGCGTCTTCGATCATTTTGTTGCCGGCAACCGTGATCAACTGGTTCAGTTCGGGCCAAAGCGACAGCATGGTGGTGCGCTTCTTCAAAGATGTGGCAGCCAGCTTGGCCCCGGGCCAGCCCATTTATGTGATGTTTTACGCGGCAGCCATCATTTTCTTCTGCTTCTTCTATACGGCCTTGGTTTTCAACAGCCGTGAGACCGCAGACAACCTGAAAAAGAGTGGCGCTTTCATCCCTGGTATTCGTCCCGGCGATCAAACCGCGCGTTACATCGACAAGATTTTGTTGCGTTTGACGATGGCGGGTGCCGCCTACATCACGTTTGTTTGCTTATTGCCTGAATTTCTGATTCTGAAATACAATGTTCCGTTTTACTTTGGCGGCACCTCGTTGCTGATCATTGTGGTCGTGACCATGGATTTCATGGCCCAAGTTCAGAATTATTTGATGTCACAACAATACGATTCGCTTTTGAAGAAAGCCAGTTTCAAGCAGTGATCTGCCCCATGCAGTGGGTGGTTTGAACCGTTCGTGAGTTGTGACCTGGCGTCAAAAAGTGTTGAAGCTGTTTTGACAGGTTGTATTGAGAAAAATCCCTGAGTTTTGACTCGGGGCCACCAATTTCACCCGATCTCACAAGATCGGGTAACGATGAGTTTTAGGAGAAAACCATGAGAGTTTCGGCTTCGGTGAAGAAAATTTGCCGCAACTGCAAAATCATTCGCCGTAAAGGCGTTGTTCGTGTGATCTGCACAGATCCACGTCACAAGCAGCGTCAAGGCTGATTGAATTAGTTTTAGAGGACGAAAATGGCACGTATCGCTGGCATCAACATTCCGCCGCACAAACATGCTGAGATTGGCTTGACCGCCATCTTCGGTATTGGTCGCACCCGCGCCCGTCAAATTTGCGAAGCTTGCGGCATCGATTACTCCAAAAAGATCAAGGATCTCACCGATGCTGATCTGGAGAAAATTCGCGACTCGATCGCTCAGTTCACCATCGAAGGTGACCTGCGCCGTGAAACCACGATGAACATCAAGCGACTGATGGACATCGGTTGCTACCGTGGTTTCCGTCATCGTCGCGGCCTGCCGATGCGCGGTCAGCGCACCCGCACCAATGCCCGCACCCGCAAGGGCCCGCGCAAGGGCGCCGCTGCCCTGAAGAAATAAGGAACTGATCCATGGCCAAAGCACCCGCCTCCAACGCCGCCCAGCGCGTGCGCAAGAAGGTCCGCAAGAACATTGCCGACGGCATCGCGCACGTGCATGCCTCGTTCAACAACACCATCATCACCATCACCGACCGCCAGGGCAACGCCTTGTCGTGGGCCTCGTCGGGTGGTCAGGGCTTCAAGGGTTCGCGCAAGTCGACCCCGTTTGCAGCCCAGGTGGCCTCTGAAGTCGCTGGCCGCGCCGCGATGGAGCAGGGCATCAAGAACCTCGATGTTGAAATCAAGGGTCCCGGCCCCGGCCGTGAATCCTCGGTGCGCGCTCTGGGCGCGCTGGGCATCCGCATCACCTCGATCTCCGATGTGACGCCGGTCCCGCACAACGGCTGCCGCCCGCAAAAGCGTCGCCGTATCTGACATTCGTCAAGCCCACTGCCAGGCCGTGCTTGCACCGCCTGGCTCCCGCATTTTCTGAATGCGGTAGTTTTGTTTAAAGGAAAAGCACGTGGCACGTTACCTCGGCCCCAAGGCCAAACTCTCCCGCCGTGAAGGCACCGACCTGTTCCTCAAGAGCGCTCGCCGCTCGATCAGCGACAAGGCCAAATTCGACAGCAAGCCCGGCCAGCACGGCCGCACCTCGGGCCAGCGCACCTCCGACTTCGGTCTGCAGCTGCGCGAAAAGCAGAAGGTCAAGCGCATGTACGGCGTCCTCGAGCGCCAGTTCCGCCGCTACTTCGCCGAAGCCGATCGCCGCCGTGGCAACACCGGCTCGAACCTGCTGGCGCTGCTGGAATCGCGTCTGGACAACGTCGTCTACCGCATGGGCTTTGGCTCGACCCGCGCCGAAGCGCGTCAGCTGGTCTCGCACAAGGCCATCACCGTCAACGGTCAGTCGGTCAACATCCCGTCGTACATGGTCAAGGCCGGTGACGTGATCGCTGTGCGCGAGAAGTCCAAGAAGCAGAACCGCGTGGTCGAGGCCCTGTCCCTGGCCCAGCAAGTCGGTCTGCCCGCCTGGGTGGAAGTGAACGCTGACAAGGCCGAAGGCACCTTCAAGAAAGTGCCGGACCGTGACGAATTCGGCGCCGACATCAACGAATCGCTGATCGTCGAACTGTATTCGCGCTGATCCCCATCAGCCGCCCATTCGTTCCCGGCGCGCCAGGCATGGCCGCCGGGTGCTTCGTCAGCCTTACCGGTGTAACGAGCCGGGGGTATTGAGAGGAAGTCTGCATGCAAACCAATCTGCTGAAACCCAAGGCCATCCAGGTCGACCAGGTCGCCACCAACCGTGCCAAAGTCACGCTCGAGCCCTTCGAGCGCGGTTACGGTCACACGCTGGGCAACGCCCTGCGCCGCGTCCTGCTGTCGTCCATGGTGGGCTATGCGCCGACCGAGGTGACGATTGCTGGCGTCGTGCACGAGTACTCGTCGATCGACGGCGTGCAAGAAGACGTGGTCAGCATCTTGCTGAACCTCAAGGGCGTGGTGTTCAAGCTGCACAACCGTGACGAGGTCACGCTGAGCCTGCGCAAGGACGGCGAGGGCCCGGTCACCGCCGCCGACATCCAGACCCCGCATGATGTTGAGATCATCAACCCCGAGCACCTGATCGCCACGCTTTCGCAAGGCGGCAAGCTCGACATGCAGATCAAGGTCGAAAAAGGCCGTGGTTATGTGCCCGGTACCGTCCGCCGCTATGGCGACGAGCCGACCAAGTCGCTCGGCCGCATCGTGCTCGACGCCTCGTTCTCGCCCGTCAAGCGCGTGAGCTACAGCGTTGAAAACGCCCGTGTGGAGCAGCGCACCGATCTGGACAAGCTGATCCTCGAGATCGAAACCAATGGTGCCATCACCGCCGAAGACGCCGTGCGCGCCTCGGCCAAGATCCTGGTGGAACAGCTGGCCGTGTTTGCCCAGCTCGAGGGCGGCGAACTGTCGGCCTTTGACGCACCGACCACCCGTGGCGGCGCCGGCAACTTTGATCCGATCCTGCTGCGTCCGGTCGACGAACTCGAACTGACCGTGCGTTCGGCCAACTGCCTGAAGGCCGAGAACATCTATTACATCGGTGACCTGATCCAGCGCACCGAGAACGAGCTGCTCAAGACCCCGAACCTGGGTCGCAAGTCGCTCAACGAAATCAAGGAAGTGCTCGCTTCGCGCGGCCTGACCCTTGGCATGAAACTCGAAAGCTGGCCGCCGGCCGGTCTCGAGAAGCGTTGATTCTTGTTCCCCGGCCCTCTGGGCCAATGTGCACGGGCAGTACCTGATCCGGCTGCCCGCTTGATAATGAAAGGAAAGCACCATGCGTCACGGCCACGGCCTCCGCAAACTTAACCGCACCAGCGAGCACCGCCTCGCCATGCTGCGCAACATGATGAACTCGCTCATCGAGCACGAGGCCATCAAGACCACCGTCCCCAAGGCCAAGGAACTGCGCCGCGTGATCGAGCCCATGATCACCCTGGCCAAGACCGACACCCTGGCCAACAAGCGTCTGGCCTTCAACCGCCTGCGCGATCGCGACAGCGTGACCAAGCTGTTCTCTGACCTGGGTCCGCGCTTTGCCAAGCGTCCCGGCGGCTACACCCGCATCCTGAAGATGGGCTTCCGCGTGGGCGACAACGCCCCCATGGCCCTGGTGGAGCTGGTCGATCGCGCCGAGCCGCAACAAGGCGAGCAAAACGCCGCTTGATCGTGCTATAATTTCAGCTTCGACGCGGGGTGGAGCAGTCTGGTAGCTCGTTGGGCTCATAACCCAAAGGTCGTTGGTTCAAATCCGGCCCCCGCAACCACTTTAAAACGCCTGACTTCGGTCAGGCGTTTTTTTTTATGCCGATGCCGTCGGTGGGTCTTGCATGCGCTGGATCAAACCGTGCAGGGCCATGCCCACCGTGGCGTGGCGCACCGCGGCGCGGTCGCCGTCAAAGTGATGGCGCTCGGCCTGCACCCAGGGCGCTGCCCCTGCCGGGCCCGCATGCGCCCAGGCCAGCCACACCGTGCCCACGGGCTTGGCCGCGCTGCCACCGCTCGGGCCCGCCACCCCCGTCACCGCCACCGCCCAGTCGGCATGGGCGTGCGCCAGCGCCCCCAGCGCCATGGCCCGCGCCACCGGCTCGCTGACCGCGCCGTGTGCCGTGATCAGCTCGGTGGGCACGCCCAGTAACTCGTGCTTGGCCTCGTTCGAATAGGTGACCATGCCGCGCTCGAACCAGGCGCTCGATCCGGCCAGATCGGTGCAGCGCGCCGCGATCATGCCGCCGGTGCAACTCTCGGCGGTGCACAGGCGCTCGCCCCGCGTCAAGAGCAGCGTGGCCAGGGCCTGCACCTGCGCTTGCAGATCGTGTGTCATGCCAGGATCCTCATCAACAGGGCCAACACCAGCAGGGTGCACAGCGCGGCCACCAGGTCATCAAACATAATGCCAAAGGCGCCGCGCCAGCCCGCTCCCTTGAAGACCTGATCGGCCCAGCGCACGGGGCCGGGTTTGGCGGCGTCAAAAAAGCGGAACAAGGCAAATGCCAGCACCTGCCACAGCGGGCTGGCAGGCAGCAAGAGCCACAGGATCAGCCAGAAGGCCAGCACCTCGTCCCAGACGATGGCGCCCGGGTCTTGCAAACCCATGTCACGCGCGGTGCGCTCGCAGGCCCACCAGCCCAGGGCAAAGGCCAGCACCAGCAGCACGCCTTGCTGGCCGGGCGTGAGCCAGAGCGACACGCCCCACCAGCTCAGCCAGGCCCACAGCGTGCCCACCGTGCCGGGGGCCCAGGGCGAGAGGCCGCTGCCAAAGCCCAGCGCCAGCGCATGCGCCGGATGGCGCCAGACAAAGCCCACGCTGGGGCGCCGTGGCGCGCGCGGCGTGGCCTGAACAGGGGCTGACGTGGGCATCTCTGAGCCCATGTCGGGCGAAGGTGGCGTTGCCGGGCCTGCGCCCAGGTCCGCAGCGCTCGCGCCCGACAGGGGCGTGTTGGGGGGCATGCGCTCGGCGTCGTCCGGCGGCAATGGGGGAGCAGAAGGGGGCGTGTGCATGGTGGGGTCAGGCAAAGTGGTCAAAGCTGGCCAGGTCCTGCACCAACCGCAAGTCGCCCTGGGCATTGCGCAGGCGCACACCGGGCTCGCCGCCGATGCGGCCGATGCGGTGCACCGGCGTCTGGGCCTGGGCGCTGGCGTGCTGCACCGCCGCGCGCTGGGCGGGGGCGGCGGTGAACACCAGTTCGTAATCGTCACCCCCGGCGAGCACGCAGGTGCGCCACCAGGCCTCGGGCAGCGGCCAGGCGGCATGCGTGGCCATGAGCGCGGGCAGGGCGGCCTCGTCCAGCTCGGCGCCCACGCCGCTGGCCTTCAGGATGTGGCCCAGGTCACCCAACAAGCCATCGCTCAGATCGGCCGCGCTGCTGGCCACCTGGCGCAGCGCCAGGCCCAGCGCCACCCGGGGTGTGGGCCGCTCCATGCGGGCGCGTGCCTGCGCCAGCACCGCCGGCGGCGGCGCCAGCTGGCCGCGCCAGGCCTCCAGCCACAGGCGGGCATCGCCCAGGTGCCCGCTCACATACACATCGTCGCCCACTTGCGCACCCGAGCGCAGCAGGGCCTGACCGGGGGGAACCTCGCCCATCACCGTCACGTTCAGGGTCAGCGGGCCGCGGGTCGTGTCGCCGCCCACCAGCTCACAGCCGTGTGCATCGGCCAGGGCCAGCAGGCCACGGGCAAAGCCGGCGAGCCAGTCCTCGTTCACCTCGGGCAGGGCCAGGGACAGCAAAAAGGCGCGTGGCTGGGCCCCGCAGGCGGCCAGATCGCTCAGGTTCACCGCCAGCGTCTTGTGGCCCAGGGCCTCGGGGTCCACATCGGGCAGAAAGTGGCGCCCGGCCACCAGCAGATCGGCCGACAAGGCCAGTTGCATGCCCGGTGTGGGCGCCCACAACGCACAGTCGTCGCCCACGCCCAGCACGGCCTGGCGGGGGGGGCGTGTGAAGAAGCGCCGGATCAGATCGAATTCACCCATGGTCCCCAAGCTTAACCCGGCGCGCGCCGGCTTGGCCTTCAGTGCAGGTGGTCGGAGCGACCGGGGTGGGCGTCAAGCACAAAGAGCGGGATGTTGACCTCGAAGCGGTGCGCGTCCACGCCCACAAAAAAGTAGCTGCCGTGCATCATGGCGCGCGAGGTGCGGACTTGGCAGCCGCTGGTGTATTCGAACGATTCACCGGGTTGCAGCAGGGGCTGCTGGCCCACCACGCCCAGGCCCTTGACCTCTTGCACCTGGCCGTGCGCGTCCTCGATCACCCAGTGGCGTGCGATCAGCTGCGCAGGCACCACGCCGGTGTTGGTGATCGTGATGGTGTAGGCAAAGCTGTAGACCCCCAGCGCGGGATCGCTTTGTTCGGGCAGGGGCTTGGGCAGCGCCTGCACTTGGATCTGGTGGTCGGACATGCCCCCATATTACCTGCGACAATCGCCGGATGAGCACGACCTATCGCATTGCCCCTTCGATTCTCTCGGCCGATTTTGCCCGCCTGGGCGAAGAGGTCCGGCAGGTCATCGCCGCTGGCGCCGACTGGATTCACTTTGACGTGATGGACAACCATTACGTGCCCAACCTGACCTTTGGGCCCATGGTTTGCCAGGCCCTCAAGCCGCACGCCGTCACCCCCGACGGCCGCCCGGTGCCCATCGATGTGCACCTGATGATCCAGCCGGTCGATGCCCTGGCGGCGGCCTTTGCCGATGCCGGTGCCGACCTGATCAGCTTTCACCCCGACGCCAGCGCGCATGCGCACCGCAGCGTGCAGGCCATCAAGGCGCGCGGCGTGCAGGCCGGCGTGGTGTTCAACCCGGCCGAGCCGCTGGATGTGCTGGACTGGCTGATCGACGACATCGACCTGATCCTCATCATGAGCGTCAACCCGGGCTTTGGCGGCCAGTCCTTCATCGACAGCGCCTTGCGCAAGGTCGAGATGGCGCGCAAGCGGATCGAGCAAAGCGGCCGCGACATCCGCCTCGAGGTCGATGGCGGCATCAAGGCCGACAACATCCGCCGCGTGGCCGACGCGGGGGCCGACACCTTTGTGGCCGGCAGCGCCATCTTTGGCCAGAAGGACTACCGCGCGGTCATCGACAAGATGCGCACCGCGCTGGCCTGAGGGGCGCCTGGGGCGACCAGGCGCTCACCTGCTGGGAACATGCGTGGCAACATGTAACCGTGCATGATGTTCCAAGGAGTGCAGGCTGCCAGCAGCCAACCCGATCCCATCGAAGGTCGCACGCTCGCGTGAGCGCATGCGGGCGGCAGGGCTGCGACCGGTTCAGTTTTGGGTGCCAGACACCCGGCTGGAGGCCTTTGCGGCCGACGTCAGATCGCAGTGCCTGGCCCTCAAGGCCGATCCCCTCGAAGAGCAGTCCATCCGTTTTGCACAAGAGGCGGCCACGCACCTTGAAGGCTGGGCATGATGCAGCGGGGGGACCTGGTGACGGTCTCGCTGCAAGGCGACCATGGCAAGCCACGCCCCGCGTTGATTG
>JBEBDJ010000170.1:0-6287 GCA_041157045.1 Pseudomonadota bacterium | reverse complement strand
GCCCGGATCTAGTCGAGCCCAGCGCCGGACATCGATGTGCTGTTTTACGGTACCAGCACGCCAGCACGCGAGCAGGTTCTGAGCGGTCTGGAGAGCGCCGGTGCCCAAGTGATGCGGGTCTTTGGCCTCTTTGGTGCAGAGCGGGATGCCCTGATTGCCCGGGCAAAAATCATCATCAACCTGCATCAGCACCACACCAAGATTTTTGAAATTGTGCGGGTGCATTACCTGATGAACAATCGCAAAGCGATCCTGACGCAGTGCGATCCCGACACGCGCATGGACGACAGGTACCGGGACGGGATGATGTTGGCACGCCATGATCAGCTGGTCGAGACCTGCATGGCCGTCTTGCGATCACCCGAGACCCTGCGGCAATATGAGGACCGCGCCCTGCACACCCTTCAGCGCTTTGATGCGGTCCAGATCATGGGGGCGATGCTCCAAGCCGATGCGTCGGCCTGACCCCATTCGTCAAAGGGGCCCCGCCACCACGCGGGCACCTTCTCGGTCGCAGTGCCCGACCAACGGGGCATCCCCAGACGGGGCATTCTTCAAGCCCGCCATGAAAAAAGGCCTCTGACCGTTTTGGATCAGAGGCCTTCGTTCTTTCGAATGGTCGGCGTGGCGGGATTCGAACTCGCGACCCCTTGCACCCCATGCAAGTGCGCTACCAGGCTGCGCTACACGCCGAAGCCTTGAATTATAGCCCGAAAGATGGGCCCTTTCGGATCAGAGGCTGAGGATTTCTCGGATTTCAAGCAACTGCGTGCGCAACTCGTCGACAGGGGTGTCGCTGGCCGCCAATTGCAGGGGCACCAGGGGCAGGCCGACCAGCCCCGTTGCGGTGTCAGGCGCTTCGATTGGCGGCTGGCTCAGGCCAATGCTGCGGCCCTGCTCCTGCAGCTTGTTGCGCGCGCCGCTGATGGTAAAGCCCTGGTCGTAGAGCAAATCCCGGATGCGGCGGATCATCAGCACCTCGTGGTGCTGGTAGTAGCGCCGGTTGCCGCGCCGCTTGACGGGCCGCAGCTGGGTGAACTCTTGTTCCCAATAGCGCAGCACATGGGGCTTGACGCCACACAACTCGCCCACCTCCCCGATGGTGAAGTAGCGTTTGGCGGGAATGGCAGGCAGGGCGGCGTCCATGGGGCGGCAGGCGTCGATGGTTGTTTTGATCAGGAACAGGGGGGGCAAGCTTACCCCAAAGCCGGGCGGTGCGTCCACCGGATGGCACACACCGCCCTGCCCGCTCGCTCACGCCAACACCAACACCCCGTCGGCGGCCAGCACGCCTTGCCCCTCGGGGCGCACAAAAAGCGGATTGATCTCGGCCTCTTGCAAGCGCTCGCCCAGTTGGGCGACCATGGCCGAAAAATCCACCACCGCCTGCACCAGGGCCGGCACATCGGCCTTGGGCCGTCCGCGCCAGCCGTCCAGCAGCGGCCAGCTCTTGAGCGACTGCAGCAGGGCCAAGGCCTGCGCCGGGGCCAAGCCGCCTTGGGCCGGCAGCATGGCCAGGGCCGTGTCGCCAAACAGCTCGGCGCTCACCCCGCCCAGGCCCACCATGACGGCGCTGCCCAGCGGGTCGCGGTGCATGCCCAGGATGATCTCGACCCCGCTGGCCATGGTCTGCAACACGCAGGCCGTGGGCGCCACACCGGTGTGAGCCTGCACGCGCGAAGACACGTCGTGCCAGGCCTGGGCCACCTGCTCGGCTTGCAGGCCCAGCTGCACGCCGCCCACATCGCTCTTGTGCGTGATCTCGGCCGACAGCAGCTTGAGCGCAAAGCGCGCCCCGGCACCACCGCCCTGCTCGGCCAGGCGCTGCGCGGCGGCCTGGGCCGCCTCGGCGCTGTGGACCACCACTTCCGCGACAGCCGGGATGCCGAAGGCGGCAAAGACCTGCTTGGCCTGCGCCTCGTTCAGGCTGCCGCGCGCCTGGGCCAAGGCCTCGGGCATGGCGCGAGGTGTCAGCCCTTGCAGCGGGGGCTCAGGCCACTGCGCCTGCGCCTGTGCCTGCTGGCGCAGCGCGCCAAGGCCCAGGGCCAGGGCGTCGGTGTCGGCATAAGCTGGCACGCCGCGGCGGGTCAGCGCGGCCAAGACCTGCGGGGCATGCGGGCTCACATAGGCCAGCACCGGCTTGTCCGAGCGCGGCAGGCACTCGCCAATGGCATTGGCCATCAGCTCGGGCTGGGCCAGGGCCGACGAGCCGGCAATGACCACCAGCGCGTCGTAGCTGGGGCTGTCCTGCAGGCATCGGATCACGCCGCGCAAGAGCTGCGGCTGCAAGCCGGCCAGCGTGACGTCGATGGGGTTGCGGTCGAGCACCGCCTCCTCGCCGGTCTGCAGGTCGCGCAAGGCCTGCGCGGTGACCGGATCGGGGGCGGGCAAGGCAAAGTCGGCCAGGCCCAGGCTGTCACAGACCAGGGTGCCGGCCCCGCCGGTGGACGTGAGCACCGCCACCCGCGGTCCGCCATAGCGGCGCCCGGCCGCCAGGGCCGCCACCATGTCGAGCAGCCCGCTCAGGCTGGGCGCGCGTAGCACGCCGGTCTGCGCGAACAGCGCATCGACCATGCGGTCGGCGCTGGCCATCGCGCCGGTGTGCGAGACCGCTGCGCGCGCCCCGGCCTCGGAGCGGCCCACCTTGAAGGCCACGATGGGCTTGCCCGCCGCCCGGGCGCGCGCGCAGGCGGCCCGAAAACGCGGCACATCGCGCACCGTCTCGATGTAGAGGGCCAGCACCTGGGTGGCCGGGTCGTCGACCAGCGCGTCGATGAAGTCCGAGAGCTCCAGGTCGACCTCGTTGCTGGTGGCCACCAGCTTGGACAGGCCAATGCCCCGGGCGCTGGCGCGCGAGAGCAAGGCGCCCAGAATGCCGCCACTTTGCGAGATGACGCCGATCGGGCCGGGCTGCAGGCCCGACATTTCCAGCGCCCCCGAGGGCGAGAGCATGATGCCGTCGGTCAGGTTGACCAGGCCGATGGTGTTGGGGCCCAACAGGCGCATGGCGCCGGCGGCCTCGCGCAGCTGACGCTGGCGCTGGCCGCCCTGCTCGCCGGTTTCGGCATAGCCGCTGGCCAGCACGATGGCCGCGCGGGTGCCCAGCGCTGCCAGTTCGCGCACCGCCGCTTCGGTGCGCTGCGCGCCCAGCAGCAGCATGGCCACATCGGGCACCTCGGGCAGGCTGGCGATGTCGGGGTAACAGCGCAGATCATCGATGTGCGCGAGTTTGGGGTTGACCGGGTAGATGCGGCCAGCAAAGCCGTGCTTGCGCAAATAGGCCAGCGGCCGACCCGAGGTCTTGCCAGGATCGCCCGAGGCGCCGATCAGGGCCACGCTGCGCGGGCGCAGCAGGGCTTGCAGGGCGGCGTCCATCAACCGGCCTTTCGTGCGGCGCTGCGCGCCAGAAAGGCCTCGACCGAGGCGCGGTGCTCGCTGCTGGTGTAGGCCATGCCCTGCGCCATCGAGCCCTGGGCGAAGACCTGCTGATCGCTCGACTCGAAGCTGCGGTTGAGAATGCTTTTGCTCAGGGCCAGCGCGGCCGGCGAGCCGTGGCTGAGTTCGCGCGCCCAGGCCTGGGCTTGGGTCAGCAATTGATCGGGCGCGGCCAGGCGATCGGCAATGCCCAGCTGCAAGGCCTCGTTGGCCGAGACGGTGCGGCCGCTGAAGATCAGTTCCTTGGCGCGGGACAGGCCCACGCGGCGCGGCAAAAAGTACATGCCGCCGCCATCGGCAACGATGCCGCGGTGGATATAGGACCAGGCAAACTGCGCCGCCTCGCTGGCGATCACAAAGTCGCAGGCCATGGCGGTGTCGGCCCCCAGGCCCGAGGCGGCCCCGTTGACCGCGGCGATGACCGGTTTGGGGCAGTGGTGCAGCAGCATCTGGGTGTGGTGCACGCGCTGCTGGCGGCTCCAGCCGTTGAAGGCCACCTCGCCCGGGGGCGCTTGCATGCGGCGCTTCATGCCCGCAATGTCGCCGCCCGCACAGAAGGCCTCGCCCGCACCGGTCAGCACCAGCGCGCGGATGGCGCGCGTGGCGGCCACATGCTCGAGCGCGACGATGAACTCGCTGCGCATGTCGTCGCTCATGGCGTTGCGCTTGTCGGGGCGGTTGAGGGTCAGGGTGGCGATGCCATCGTCCACCTGCCACTGCAGGAAAGAGAAATCCATGGTGAGAGGTCCTGGGGAATCAGTCGGGTTTGATGTTGTTCTCGCGCACGATCTTGCGCCAGCGCTGTTCTTCGGCCTTGACGTAGCGCGCCAGTTCGGCAGGGTCGCTGGCCACCACGTTCAGGCCTTCGGCCTCGATCTTCTGCACGAACTCGGGGGCGCGCACCGATCGGCGCACCGCCTGCAGCAGGCGCTCGATGGACGCCGCAGGCGTGCCGGCCGGCGCAAACAGGCCGTACCAGCTCTCGACCGCATAGTCGGGCACGCTTTGCGCGACGGGCGGCACGCCCTTGAAGGCCGGGGCCGGGTCGGGGCTGGTCACGGCCAGGGCACGCAGCTTGCCGCCCGGAATCTGTGCCGAGGCAGCGGCCGCAGTGGCAAACATCATGTCCACCTGCCCGCCCATCAGATCGGTCAGGGCCGGGCCGGCGCCGCGGTAGGGAATGTGCTGCATGTTCACCCGGGCCAGGTTGCAGAACATCTCGCCCGCCAGATGCGCCGAGGTGCCGTTGCCCTGCGAGGCATAGGTGAGCGCACCGGGCTTGGCCCGCGCAGCGGCCAGCACATCGGCCACGCTGCGCCATGGGCTGTCGGTGCGCACCAGCAGCACATTGGGGCCACGCCCGATCAGGCTCACGGGCGCAAACGCGCGCTCGGTGTCAAAGGGCAGTTTGGGCAAAAGGCTGGGGTTGATGGCGTGCGCAAACGTGGCCATCACCAGGGTGTGCCCATCGGGCGCGCTCTTGGCCACCAGGTCGGTGCCGATGACGGTGCCGCCACCCGGCTTGTTCTCGATGATCACCGGCTGGCCCAGGGCCTGGGCCATGGCAGCGCCCAGGGTGCGCGAGATCAGGTCGGTGCCGCCACCTGGGGCAAACGGCACGATGATCCGGACCGGGCGGTCGGGGCTCAGGGCCAGGGCCGGGTGGGACACGAGGGGCCAGGCGGCCAGGCCCAGGGCGGCTTTGAGCAGGTTGCGGCGCATGCAAGGTCTCCTGTTGGGAAATGTTGATGCGACAAGCATAGACCCAGCCACTGCTCTTGCGCGCTATCATGTTTCAACTGTTGAAACATTCTTGGGCTTGTCATGACCCCCGATGCCCCCCGCCGCCGCGCTGGCGGCACCCCGCTCAACCGCTCTCTGGCGCGGGGCTTGCTGATCCTGCGGGCCTTTCGGCCAGGCTGGACCACTGTGTCCAATGCCGAGCTGGTGGCGCAGACCGGTCTGTCCAAAGCCACCGTCAGCCGGCTCGCGCAGACCCTGGTGCAAGAGGGCCTGTTGCAGGTCGATCCACACACGCGGGCCTACAGCCTGGCGCCGTCGGTGCTGAGCATGGCGCATGCGATGCGTACCGGCTCGCGCCTGCTGCAGGTGGCGCGGCCGCACATGCAGGCGCTGGCCCTGCAGCAGGGGCTGAACGTGGGCCTGGCCGCCCCGGACGGCCTGGACATGGTCTACCTGGAGTCGCTGCGTCATCACCGCCGGGCGGCGCTGCGCCAGGTGGTTTCGGGCCAGCGCATTCCCATCGCGCTGACCTCGCTGGGTCATGCGCACCTGGCCAGTCTGGACGAGCCCGCGCGCGAGCAGTTGCTGCGCGCCCTGCGCCAGCGCCACAGCGCACGCGACTGGCCGGCCTTGCGCGCAGCCATGGACGAGGCCTGCGCGCATGTGGCCGCGCACGGCTGGTGCCAGGCCTCATGGCAGCCGGGGGTGCTGGCCATGGCGACGCCGCTGGTGCTGGCAGAAGGCCATTACGCGCTCAACCTGAGCCTGGACGACAGCCATGCCCCCGACGCGCCCAGCCGACGGGCGCTGGCGCGCCAGCTGTTGGCGCTGCGCGAGTCGGTGATGCTGGAATTGCACGCCATGCCGAGCTGATCGGCAAAAGGACTCCGCCCCTCATGTGTCGCTTGTGAAAACAGGCAACCAATCAATAGGCTTGGCCACCAACCACTGACTGGCGGCCGAGAGCGCTGGCACCCACGCCCCCTGTTGCGGCTGGCGGAACAAGCGCACGCTGGGGTACCAGGGGCTGTCGGCGCGATCGAGCTGCCAGCGCCAGTCGGGCACCCGCGCCAGCAGGATGCCCGTGGGGCGTCCCAGGGCTGCCGCCA
>JBEBDJ010000169.1:0-10907 GCA_041157045.1 Pseudomonadota bacterium | reverse complement strand
GACAGCGGCACCACGCCCTGGTAGGGCTGCTGGCCTGGCAGGCGGTCCTTGGGGTCCAGGGTGATGGCACAGCGCCCCTGGCCGTGCTGGTTGAGCATGTCGGACAAGCGGGCGTCCTCGGGGACCTCGGCCACCAGGCTGGCGGTGGCGCGCAAGCTCAGGTCGGGCTGCACCTCGACCACGCCCAGCTTGAACGGGCCATCGCCCGAAATCTGCAGGATCAGGGCGCCGTTGAACTTGATGTTGGCCTGCATCAGCACGCTGGCCGCGGCCATCTCGCCCAGCAACTGCCGCACCGGTGTCGGGTAGGCGCCGGTCTGGGTGTTGCCGGCGCGGCGCGCCAGAATGTCCTGCCAGGCGTCGGTCAGGCGCACCAGCACGCCGCGCACCGGCATGCCTTCAAAAATAAAACGATGGAGTTCGGACATGCCGTGGGATCGCCGCGAGGCGCTCAGTCGATGCGGCGCAAGCCCTTGGCAAAGCGCTCGGCGTTGGCGATATAGCCCTGCGCGCTGCGGCGCAGGCCTTCGATTTGTTCGGGGGTGAGCTGGCGCACCACCTTGGCCGGGCTGCCCATGATCATGGAGCCATCCGGAAATTCCTTGCCTTCGGTGACCAGCGAGCCGGCGCCCACCAGGCAATTGCGACCAATGCGGGCGCCGTTGAGGACCACCGCGCCAATGCCAATCAGCGACTCGTCGCCGATGGTGCAGCCGTGCAGCATGACCATGTGGCCCACGGTGACGTGGCGGCCAATGGTGAGCGGCTGGCCCATGTCCGCGTGCAGCACGCTGCCGTCCTGGACGTTGCTGCCCTCGCCAATCGTGATGGTTTCGGTGTCACCGCGCACGGTGCAGCCAAACCAGACACTGGCTTGCGCTTGAATGGTGACCGCGCCCATGACCTGGGCGGAGTCGGCGACCCAGGCGGTCTCATGAACCGTGGGCTGTTGATCTTGGAGTTGGTAGAGGGCCATGGCACGTCCTTGCTGCGGCCCGATCGGGCCAAGGCACAATTGTAAGGATGGACACGTCGCCCTGCCCCACCCCCCTGCCAAGCCAGCCCCCCGATCTGGGTGCGCGGGCCCTGGCCGCCCTCTGCGAGCGCGATCCGGCCCGCAAATGCGCGGCGGTGCATGCCCTCTGGGCCGAGCGCCAGGTGGCGCGGCGCCAAGCCCCCGCCAGCGCGCTGCGCGCGCAATGCCCCTGGCCGCTGCCAGGCCGGCCCGAACGCCCGGAGCTGATCGATCCGTCTGGGGTGCCGCAGCGCTCGCCCTTCACGCCACTCGGGCGCGCCGCCCTGGCGCATGCGGTGGCGCACATCGAGTTCAACGCCATCAACCTGGCGCTGGACGCCATCTGGCGCTTTGACGACCTGCCCGAGGCCTACTACCAGGACTGGCTGCGCGTGGCGCACGAGGAAGCACGCCACTTTGGCCTGATGCAAACCGAGCTGGCCCGGCACGGCAAGACCTATGGCGACTTTGAGGCGCACGACGGCCTGTGGCAGATGTGCGAGCGCACCGCGCACGACCTGACCGCCCGCATGGCCCTGGTGCCGCGCACCCTGGAGGCGCGCGGGCTCGATGCCACGCCGCTCATCCAGGCCCGCTTGCGCAAGGTGAACACCGACGACGCCCACGCCCTGGTGGCCGCGCTCGAGGTGATCCTGCAAGAAGAGGTGGCGCATGTGGCCATTGGCGACCGTTGGTACCGCTGGTGCTGCGCGCGCGAGGGCCTTGCGCCCGAGCCGCATTTTCTGGCCTTGATCGAGCGCTACCGCGCCCCGCGCCCACGCCCGCCGCTGAACCTGAGCGCGCGGCGCGACGCTGGCTTTGGCGAAGCGGAACTGGCCTTTCTGAACCAGACCGACGCGCTCTGGCCGCGCCCGGTCTGAAGCCGGTGCCCACCCTCAGGCGCGCGGGTGGTGCTGGGCGTGCACCTGGCGCAGGCGCTCGCGCGCCACATGGGTGTAGATGGTGGTGGTGGAAATGTCGGCGTGACCCAGCAGCATCTGCACCACGCGCAGGTCGGCGCCGTGGTTGAGCAGGTGGGTCGCAAACGCATGCCGCAAGGTGTGCGGTGAGAGCGGGCTGTGGATGCCCGCCTGCAGCGCATAGCGCTTGACCAGGTTCCAGAACATGATCCGCGACATGCCCGTGCCTGGCTTGGGGCCCGAGGAGGTGATGAACAGGGCCTCGCCGCTACGCGGCCCAAGCAGCGCCGGGCGTGCCGTCTGCAGGTAGCGGCCCAGCCAGTCGGCGGCCTGCTCGCCAAAGGGCACCAGGCGCTCCTTGCGGCCTTTGCCGGTCACGCGCAGCACCTGGTCGGTCAGCGACACCTGCAGCACCGTCAGGCCCACCAACTCCGAGACGCGCAGGCCGCTGGCGTACATCAGCTCGAGCATGGTGCGGTCGCGCAGGCCCAGCTCGGTCGACACATCGGGGGCCTCCAGCAGCGCGTCCACCTGGGCCTCGGACAGCACCTTGGGCACGCGCATGGGGCGACGCGCAGACAGCAGGGTCAGGGTGGGATCGGCGCGCACATGGCGCTCGCGCAGCAGCCAGTGGTAGAAGCGCCGAAACACGGTCAGGCGCCGGTTGGCGGTGCTGGCCCGGGTGCCGGCATGGCGTTCGGCCATATAGGCCTGCAGGTGATGGGCCTGCACCTGCGTCAGGTCCAGGCCCTGCGGGGCCAGCCAGCGCGCCAGCGCCTGCAGGTCGCGCCGGTAGGCCGCCAGGGTCAGGTCGGCCAGGCCGTCCTCCAGCCAAAGGGCCTGGGTGAAGGCATCCACCCAGTCCTGTCCTGGCAGCGGGCCCTCATCGGCCATCGGGCATCAGTCGAGCTTGAGCTTTTGCTCGGCCACGACCTTTTTGTAGACCTCGAACTCGGCCTTGATCTGCTCGACAAACTGCTCGGGCGTGTTGGCCACGATGAGCGAGCCGGTGTCCTCGATGCGCTTGCGCACGGCCGGATCTTCCAGCGACTTCTTCACCCCGGCCGAGACCTTGTCGACCACTTCCTTGGGCAGGCCCTTGGGCCCCAGGATGCCGTAGTAAGCCATGCGGTTGACCGGCTCCAGGCCCACTTCCTTGAAGGTGGGCACATTGGGCAGCACCGCCAGGCGCTGCGGGGCGGCGACCACGATGGGGATCAGCTTGCCAGCCTGGATGAAGGGCAGCGCCGAGGGCAGGTTGTCAAAAATGATCGGCACCTGACCGGCCACGGTGTCGTTCAGGGCAGGGCCCGCGCCACGGTAGGGGATGTGGGTGATGAAGGTGCCGCTCAAGCTCTTGTACAACTCGGTCTGCAGATGGCCGATGCCGCCGGTGCCCGACGAGGCGTAAGAGTATTTGCCCGGGTTCTTTTTGAGCTCGGCCACAAAGCCTTTGTAGTCACGCGCCGGAAAGCTGGGGTGCACCGCAAAAATGTTCGGGGTGGCCGCGATGTTGATGATGGGCGTGAAGTCGGTCAGCGGGTTGTACGGCGTTTTGGGGTTGATGGCCGGGTTGGCGGCGGTCGTGGAGACCGTGGCCATGCCCAGGTTGTAGCCATCGGGGGCCGAACGCGCCGTCTCGGCCGCGCCCACAATGCCACCGCCACCGGCGCGGTTTTCCACCACCACGCTTTGGCCCAGGGCCTTGCCCAAGGGGTCGGCAATCACCCGGGCCACAATGTCGGTCGTGCCCCCCGGGGCAAACGGCACTTGCAGCTTGATCGGCTTGTTCGGATAGGGCTGCGCAAAGGCCAGCGTTGCGGCCATCAGGCCCAACGAACCCACCATCAGGGAACGACGTTTCATGGACAGACTCCTTGAGACAGTTGATAAGCGACTGGCGGGAGCGCCAGCGACACCACATGGTCACATTGTGGCACGGCATGAATTATGCTCAGCGGGTGAACGACGCCCTGCTCCTGATCCCGGATTTCTCGCTGATTCTGTGCGGCTATCTGCTGTGCCGCTACACGGCGCTCAATCGCTCGGTCTGGCAGCCCATCGAGACGGTGGTCTATTTTTTCCTGTTCCCGGTCCTGCTCTTTCAATCGATTGTGCGCACGCCGCTGGACCTGTCCACCGCCTCGCCGCTCATGGGGGCGGGGGTGGGGCTGGGCATCACCGGCATCGCCATCGCGCTGAGCCTGCCCCATTGGCCGGTGCTGGGTCGCCACATCGATCGGCACGAACATGCGGGGGCCGCTCAGGTGGGCTTTCGCTTCAACTCCTTCATTGCGCTGACGGTGTGTGAGCGCCTCATGGGTGGCCAGGGCCTGGCCCTGGTGGCGGTGCTGATTGGGGTGTGCGTGCCCATGTTCAATGTGGCCGCGGTCTGGCCGATGGCGCGCCACCGCCGGCTGGGTCTGGCGCGCGAGCTGGCGCGCAACCCCCTGATTCTGGCCACCGCCTCGGGCCTGCTGTTCAACCTGGCGGGCTTTCAGATCCCCGAGTGGCTGGCGCCCACGGTGCAGCGCATTGGCGCGTCCTCGCTGGCGCTGGGCCTGATGGCTGCCGGGGCCGGCCTGCAGCTGCACAGCCTGCAACGCGGCCAGTTGCTGGGGGTGTCGCTGCTGCTCAACCGCCACCTGGTGTTCCCCCTCCTGGCCCTGGGCTGGGCGGCGCTGATGCGGCTCGATGCCGACCAGCGCACCGTGCTGCTGGTCTTCAGTGCCATGCCCACCGCCTCCACCTGCTATGTGCTGGCCGCGCGCATGGGCTACAACGGCCCCTATGTGGCGGCGCTGGTCACCCTCTCGACCCTGGCGGGCATGCTCAGCTTGCCCCTGGCGCTGGCGCTCACCCGCTGGTGAGGGCCCAGCAAGGGGGCACCTCAGGCCCGGCCAGAGGCCCCATGCCCAGCCTGGGCCTGCTCGTGCTGCGCCAGCGACCAGGCCACCTGCTCCTGCACCACCGGATCGGGGTGGGTGCGCCAGGCGGCCAGCGCGGCCAGCAAGCGCGTGCGCGCATCGGCGGGCAGGTCGGCGCGGGCCAGCGCGTTGCCGGCGGCCAGGGCGGTGTTGCGCAGCCAGCGCGCATGGCCGATGCGGCGCATGGCGCTGCCCTCGGTCTGGCGCAAAAAAGTCGCCTCGTCCCAGCCCAGCAGCTCGGCCAGGTCGGGGTCGCGCCAGGCGCTTCGGGTCTGCCAGTCGGGCAAGGGATGGCGCTGCGCGTACTTGTTCCAGGGGCAGGCCAGCTGGCAGTCGTCGCAGCCGTAAATGCGCCCGCCCACCCGGGGCCGCAGCGCGGGGTCGATGGGGCCGGCGTGCTCGATGGTGAGGTACGAGATGCAGCGCCGCGCATCAAGCTGGTACGGCGCCACGATGGCCTGGGTGGGGCACAGGTCCAGGCAGGCGGTGCATGTGCCGCAGTGCGCGTTGCCCATGGGCGTGGCCGGCAAGTCCAGGTCGACAAAGAGCTCGCCCAGAAAAAACATCGAGCCCGCCTCGCGCTGCAGCACCAGGGTGTGGCGCCCGCGCCAGCCCAGGCCGGCGCGCACCGCCAACTCGGCCTCCAGAACCGGCGCCGAGTCGGTGAAGACCCGGTGCCCAAACGGGCCGATGGCCTGCGCAATGCGCGTTTGCAGTTGCTGCAGGCGCTGGCGCAACACCTTGTGGTAATCGCGGCCGCGGGCATAGAGCGACACCACCGCCGTGCCAGGGGCCTGCAGGCGCTGCCATTCGCGCTCGCGCCAGTCGGGCGGGGTGTCGGCGGGCAGGTAGTCCATGCGCACACTGATCACGCTGACCGTGCCCGGCACCAGCTCGGCCGGGCGGGCGCGCACCATGCCGTGGCGCGCCATGTAGTCCATGCTGCCGTGAAAACCGGCCGCCAGCCAGGCGCGCAAACCCGGCTCGGCGTCGGACAAATCGATGCCGGTCACGCCAATTTGGGACAATCCCAACTCCTGCGCCCACTGCACGATGCGGGGCCAGAGTTCTGAAGGTGTTACCGACGCATGTCCGCTGCTCATCCATCCATTGTAGAAAGCCCCCTGCCCCCACCGGTCTGGCAAGGCTGTTGGCCGGACGAGTCGCACACCCAGGCCTTTGCCGCCGCGCTGGCCACGGCGCTGGCACGCTGGCCCGGTGGGCACGACGCCTTCATGGAATTGCACGGCGACCTGGGCGCGGGCAAGACCACGCTGGTGCGCCACCTGCTGCGCGCGCTGGGCGTGAGCGGGCGCATCAAAAGCCCCACCTATGCGGTGGTCGAGCCGCACGAGGGGCGCGTGCCCGGCAGCGGCGCGGTCTGGCCCATCTGGCATTTTGATTTTTACCGCTTTGACGACCCGCGCGAGTGGCAGGACGCCGGCTTTCGGGATGTGTTTGCCGGCCCAGGCCTGAAGCTGGCCGAGTGGCCCGAGAAGGCCGCCGGCGTGCTGCCGCGCGCCGATTGGGTCTTGCACCTGCATGCGCAGGACGAGTCGGTTCGCCAGGTGCGCATCGAGGCCCCCAGCCCACGGGGCCAGGCCTGGCTGCGCGACTGGTGCGCCAAGCCGCAAGGACCTGCCGCATGCAGCGACGCCAGCTGATTCGCCGCGCGGCCACCGTGTTGTGGCTTGGGCCGGCCCAGCTGGCCTGGGGCGCCAGCTTGCTGGCCGTGCGCATCTGGCCCGCCAGCGCCTACACCCGCGTCACGCTGGAGTCGGACGTGCCGCTGCAGGTGACGCACACCGTGATCGAAGACCCGCCGCGCCTGGCGGTGGACATCGCCGGCCTGAGCCTCGACAGCGGGCTGCGCGAACTGGTCGCCCGGGTGCGGCCCGACGACCCGAACATTGCGGGCGTGCGCGTGGGCCAGTACCAGCCGGGCGTGGTGCGGCTGGTGTTTGACCTGCGCCGCGCCGCGGCACCCCAGGTGTTTGGCCTGGCGCCGGTGCCGCCCTATCAGCACCGCCTGGTGCTGGACCTCTACCCCGCCCAGGCCATCGACCCCCTGCAAGACCTGATCGAGCAGCGCCTGGCCCTGCAGGCGCGTCCCAGCCAGGCGCCCGCGGCCCCCGCCCCCAGCACCGCGCCCTTGCCCGATGCCTTGGACGAGTGGTTGGCGCGCCAACAGCGCTCGCCGCAGGCCAGCGCGAATGCGCCCGCGCCCAGTGCATCGGGCGGTGGCACGCGCCGCCTGGACGTGGCCCCGCCCGATGGGCCGGTGGCCCAGGCCCCAGGGGCGGGCGGCGGCGGCACGCAGCGCCTGGTGACCGTGGCCATCGACCCTGGCCACGGCGGCGAAGACCCGGGCGCCATCGGGCCGGCCGGCACGCAAGAAAAGCATGTGGTGCTGCAAATGGCGCGCCTGTTGCAGGCGCTGTTGCAGGACAGCCGGGTGGGCCATTTGACCGTGCAGACCTACCTCACGCGCGACGCCGACTATTTCGTGCCCTTGCATGTGCGGGTCAACAAGGCGCGCCGCGTGGGGGCCGATCTGTTCGTGAGCCTGCATGCCGATGCCTTCTACACGCCCACGGCGCGCGGGGCCAGCGTGTTTGTGCTCAGCGATGGCTCGGCCTCGAGCAGCGCCGCGCGCTGGATGGCGCAAAAAGAAAACAACGCCGACCAGGTGGGGGGCTTGCCGCTGCAGGGGCGCGACAAGCATGTGCAGAACGTGTTGCTGGACATGTCCAACACCACCCAGATCCGCGACAGCCTCAAGCTTGGGGGCGCCATGCTGCGCGAGATCGGCCAGGTTGGGCGCCTGCACAAGCCGCGAGTGGAGCAAGCCGGCTTTGCGGTGCTCAAGGCCCCGGACATGCCCAGCGTGCTGGTCGAGACCGCCTTCATCAGCCACCCCGAAGAAGAACAGCGCTTGCGTGACCCGGCCTACCAGGCGCAGCTCATGCAGGCCCTGCGGCGCAGCATCCTGCGCTACCTGGCCTCCAACCCGCCGCTGGCGCGGCGCGGCAACACCTGAGGGCGCGGGTCCTCAGAGCGTTTCCTGCTTGAGGATGATGTCCTTGTCCGGGAAGAACTGTGCGTGCAGGGGCAGCAGCGAAGCGCCCAGCGCGCGGGCATGTCGCCCCACCTCGCCCACCAGCAGTTGCGGGCGGCGCATGCCGTCAAAGCGGTAGTCGGCCAGCGCGTCGCCGGTGCGCCGCATCAGGGCCTGCATGAGCGGCGCGCCCAAGGAGCCGTCCACCACCACCGCATCCAGATCCAGCAGGGCACTGGCGCTGGCCACCGTCATGGCCAGCGCCGAGCTTGCCTGCGCCAGCCAGGGCTCGGTGCAGGCCGCGTGGGCCGGGTCCATGATCTGCTCGTGGTGCACCAGCAGGGCATCGTGACCCGCCGCCATCAGGGCCTGCTCGAGCTGCCAGCCCGAGGCCACCTGCAAGAGCTGCGCCGGCATGCCCGCCCCACTGGGCGCCAGCCCCACCGGCATCGAGCCAATCGCGCCAGCGTTGCCCCGGTCGCCCGCCTGCAGATGACCGCCCAGCACCAACGCACCGCCGATAAAGGTGCCGACAAACACGTACAGAAAATTGGGCACCAGGCGCCCATGGCCCTGCAGGAGCTCGGCCACGCAGGCCGAGACGGTGTCCTTGGCAAACACCACGGGCAGGTCGGTCAGGCCCTGCACCTGCGCCCGCAGGTCCAGGTGCTCCCAGCGCGCCATGGCCTGCGCCGCGCGGCCGCCCAGCATGTCGGCCCATTTGTGCAAGGACAGCGGCGAGGTCAGGCCCACGCCCACCACGCGCGACCATTGCGCGCCCATGGCCACCTGCATGCGTTGCAGGCCGTCCTGCACCTGGCCCATCAGCTGGTCGGGGTCCGGGTAGGCGTACAGCACCTCGTGGCGATGCACCGGTCGACCGCAAAAATCGGACACCAGCACCTCGAGGTTGCGCCGCCCCACCTGCACCCCCACACTGAAGGCCCCAGCGGGGTTGAGCGAGAGCGGCACCGAGGGCTGGCCAATGCGGCCGCGCACCCGGTCCTGCTTGATCAGCAGGCCCTCATCGAGCAAGCGGCCCACAATGATCGAGACGGTTTGCGAGGTCAGCTGCGTCAGCCGCGCCAGCTCCGCCTTGGGGATGGCCCCATGGTGGCGAATGGCCTGCAGCACCGTGCGCTCGTTGAACTGGCGCATGCCGCTGTGGTTGGAACCCCGCATCGGGGTCAGGGGAGGACGGGCGTTCATCAGACCTTCAGAAATTGATCACGCCCTTGGACAACAGCACATTGCCGTAGGCGCTGCCTTCGCCCGATTGGATCACCAGGCTGCAGGACGCAATCCTGTCATAAAACGCAAAGCGCTCCACCGGCTCGACGCGCTCGGGGGACACCCCCAGGCGGCCCACCTGCGCCACCACCGCCTGCTGCTGCGGCGTGCGGTGCCCTTCGGGGCTGCGGCAAACCTGCATATAGGCCACCGGCTTGGCCACGTCCTCGGCCAGCGGGAACACCGACAGCACGGCCTGGCACACCCGCTCGAGCGAGTTGCCCGGCAGGCGCACCAGCGGCCGGCCACGGGCGAGCCAGTCGGCGGTGAAATTGGCGTCCACCACGGCCACCCATTCGGCGTGGCCCATGGCACTCAGGTGCATCAGCAACTCGGGCGTCAGCAGGGGATCAATGCCTTTGAGCATGGGGGTCTCCTCAATGCGCCAGCGCCTGCGGCGAAATCGCCTCGGGCGGCATGGCACCGGTCATCACGGCCACCGTGTCGGACATGCTGATGGCCTTGGGGTTGAGCACCGCCACGCGCTTGCCCAGCCGCGCCACATGGATGCGGTCGGCCACCTCGAAAACGTGGGGCATGTTGTGCGAAATCAGCACCACCGGCAGACCGCGGTCGCGCACCCGGCGGATCAGCTCCAGCACCATATTGCCTTCCTTGACGCCCAGCGCGGCCGTGGGCTCGTCCATGATCACCACATGCTCGGCAAAGGCCGCCGCACGCGAGACCGCCACGCACTGGCGCTGCCCGCCCGAGAGCGTTTCGACCGCCTGCGTCATCGAGCGGATGCCCACCTTCAGGTCCTGCATGCGCGCGGTGCTCTGGCGCAGCATCTCGCCCTTGTCGAGCAGGCGCAGCCAGCGGCCCAGCAAGCCCGGGCGGAGCAGCTCGCGGCCCAGGAAGAGGTTTTCGGAAATCGTCATGGCCGGCGCCACCGCCAGGTCCTGGTAGACGGTTTCGATGCCGGCGCGCCGCGCATCGATGGGGGTGCGAAACTGCACCGGTTTGCCGTCCAGAATGATCTCGCCTGCGTCGGGCACCGTGGCCCCCGAGAGGCATTTGATGAGCGAGGACTTGCCCGCTCCGTTGTCGCCAATCACGGCCAGGATTTCACCGGCGCGCAGCTCAAAGTCGGCCCCGTCCAATGCGGTGACCTGGCCATAGCGTTTGACCAGGCCGCGCGCCTGCATCACCACTGGCTTGTGTTCTTGTCCCATGTTCAACGCCCTCCCTTGCGCGACATCTGGTCGGTGGCAACGGCCAGGATCACCAGCACGCCGGTCACCAGGATCTGGTAGACCGAGGAGACGCCCATCAGCGTCAAGCCGTTGCGGAACACGCCCACGATCAGCGCGCCAATCAGGGTGCCCAGGATGATGCCGCGCCCGCCAAACAAGCTGGTGCCCCCCAGCACCACGGCGGTGATCGCGTCCAGGTTCTCGGTTTGCCCGGCGTTGGGGTCTCCCGCGCCAGTGCGGGCCACGGCCAGCATGGAGGCAATGCCGTAGAACAAGCCCGCCAACACGTATACCCCCAGCAGCACGCGCTCGGTGGGGATGCCGGTCAGGCGGGTGGCCTCGGGGTTGTTGCCCACGGCGTAAATATGGCGACCAGGCGCGGTCTCGCGCAGCCACAACCAGGTCACCAGGTACAGGCCCAGCATCAGCAGCGTGCCCCAGGCAACGCGGGCGCCGCCGATCGTGAAGGTCTCGCCCAGCAGGCTCATGCCGGCAGGAATT
>JBEBDJ010000168.1:0-6511 GCA_041157045.1 Pseudomonadota bacterium | reverse complement strand
ACGTCGGCGTAGTGGCGCCGCGCGTGGTCGAGCGCGGCCAGCGCGATGTCGCGCGGCTTTTGCTCGGGCGCGGACGGAAACCACTCGGCCCCGGCCTGCGCCGTGACCGTCTTCAGCTGTTCGATCGCCGCCGGCCGGTACACGTCGCCCGAGACGGTGAGCACCTTCTTCTTGCGCTTGTCGATCAGGTGCTTGGCGAGCTTGGCGGTGGTGGTGGTCTTGCCCGCGCCCTGCAGGCCGGCCATGAGGATCACCGCCGGGGGCTGGGTGGCCAGGTTGAGGTCGCTGATGCCCTCGCCCATGGTGGCCGCCAGTTCGCGGTTGACGATGCCCACCAGGGCCTGGCCGGGGGTGAGCGAGCCCAGCACCTCCTGGCCCAGGGCCTGGTCCTTGACGCGCGCAATGAAATCGCGCACCACGGGCAGGGCCACGTCGGCTTCCAGCAGGGCCATGCGCACCTCGCGCAGCATGTCGGCCACGTTGGATTCGGTGATGCGTGCCTGGCCGCTGAGCTTCTTGACGAGGCCGGAGAGTTTGTCGGTAAGGGTAGAGGCCATGATCTTGAAGGGCCGCTGCGCGGCTACACTATGAACGATGATTCTAGCGGAGCCCTCCATGTTCGCCCTGCTGGTCGCCCTGGTGGCCGTTCTGGCCTACCTGCTGCCGGCCCTCTGGTCGCGCCTTGCCGACGGCGCGGCGCGCCGCCTGTTGTGGCTGGCCTGGGCTGCGCACGCCCTCACCCTGCTCGAGTTGCTGCTGCCGCCGGTGCGTTTTGGCTTTGCGCCGGCGCTGTCGGTCACGGCCTGGCTGGTGCTCACGGCCTACCTGGTCGAGCGCCAGTACTACCCGCAGCTGCGCGGCCGCTGGGCCCTGGCCGGCCTGGGCGCGCTGGCGGTCTTGCTGGCCCAGTGGTTCCCGGGCCATGCCCTGCATGTGCAGGCCTCGCCCTGGTTGCCCCTGCATTGGGCGCTGGGCCTGTCGGCCTACGGCATGCTGGCGGTGGCGGTGGTGCACGCCTGGATGATGACGCGCACCGAGCGCCAGATCCGGCAGGCGCACGAGGCCCCGGTGGGCTTGCCCCTCTTGACCCTGGAGCGCCTGACCTTCCGCTTTGTGCGGGCCGGCTTTGTGATGCTGACCCTGACCCTGCTGGTGGGCGTGATCTTTGCCGACCAGCTGTATGGCGCACGCGGCTTGCGCCTGGACCACAAGGTGATTTTTGCGATCCTGTCCTGGGCGGTGTTGGCGGTGTTGCTGCTGGGCCGCCAGCGCTGGGGCTGGCGCGGCCGCCGTGCGGTGCGGGTGCTCTACATCGGCGCGACGCTGCTCTTGCTGTCGTATGCCGGCTCGCGCTTTGTGCTCGAAGTGATGCTGGGGCGCTGACATGCGATTTCTGTTCTGGGCCGTGTTGATCCTGTTCCTCTGGTGGGCTTGGCGGCGCTACCAGGCGCGCCCGCCGCGCAACGACGCGCCGACCCCGCCCCAGGCCCCGTCGACCGACCCCACCGAGATGGTGCGTTGCCGCCACTGCGGCGTGCACCTGCCGCAGCACGACGCGGTGCAGGGCGTGCTCGGGCCCTATTGCAGCAGCGCGCACCGCCAGCTGGCGGGCGACCGCAACCCCTGAGGCCGCGCATGGCGAACGCCACCGGACCCTGGCGGGATGGCGGCTGGCACCAGGGCGCCGAGCGCTGTCCCTCGCCCAACTTTGGGCCCCGCCCGCCGCAGGCGCAGATTGATCTGCTGGTGGTGCATTCGATCAGCCTGCCCCCTGGCCAATACGGCACCCACGAGGTCCAACGCTTTTTTTGCAACCAGCTCGACCACGACGCCCATCCTTACTACGCGCAGCTGCGCGGCATGCAGGTGTCGGCGCATTTTTTCATCACGCGCGCGGGGGCCTTGGTTCAGTTTGTGAGCGTGTTCGACCGCGCCTGGCATGCCGGCCGCTCGCAATACCGCGGGCGCGAGAACTGCAACGACGACTCGGTCGGGGTGGAGCTTGAGGGCCTGGAGGGGCAGACCTTCGAGCCGGCCCAGTACGCGGCGCTGGCCGCGCTCGGGCATGACCTGCAGGCCCTGCTGCCGCTGGCGCATGTGGCCGGTCACGAACATGTGGCGCCTGGCCGCAAGGGCGACCCTGGCGCGGGCTTTGACTGGGCCCTGTTGGCGCGTTTGTGGCCATTGCCGCCTCAGTATTTTCCCCAGGTGGTTCGTGCCCAGCTGGCTGCGCGATCGGTCTGATCCTGCAACTTGAGGCCGCTGCCCATGGGCCACCCGCAAGCCCCATCGGGCCCCGCGCCGCAAAGTGCCCGGCAAGGCGCATGAATGCTGGATTCGCGCGCCCAGATGCAGGCCGCATGCGCCTTCTCGGCCCGTGTTCCCGAGGGGGTCGTGGCGTGCCGTCGGGTCCTTGTGCGCGAGCCGAGATCAGGGTCTTTTTTCTTGTCAAGACGCGGTCGCGCGTGATGTTCCAGATACACTACATCTAGTGTCTTGATGCACCGGTCGACACCATATATAGTGGTGCCAGGCTGCAAGCCCCAGGGGCCGCAGCGCACGGGCGGAGCCAGCCATACCGGCCCGCCGGCACCGCGCCAGGGCGCCCTGTCCCGGCCCGTGACCACCGACCGCAAACGACCGCCATCAACCGCTTTTCTCGCCCCATTTTTTTCAACAACACAAGAACATGCAGACCCAACTTCAGTCCCCCCAAGCAGTCTCCGGCCTGATGCACATGCCCGCGGCAGAGGCCGCGCAAGCCGCCGCCCTGCAGAACCTCCAGCAATACCAGATCATTCGCCGCAACGGTGCGGTGGTCCCCTTCGAGCCCAACAAGATCGCGGTGGCGCTGATGAAGGCCTTCCTGGCCGTTCACGGCACCCAGGGCGCGGCCTCGGCCAGCGTGCGCGAGGTGGTGGACCAGCTCACGCAGGCGGTCGCCCGCGCGCTGATGCGCTCGCGCCCGGGCGGCGGCACCTTCCACATCGAGGACGTGCAAGACCAGGTCGAGCTGGGCCTGATGCGCAGCGGTCACCACGAAGTGGCCCGCGCCTATGTGCTCTACCGCGAGCGTCGCGCCCAGGAGCGTGCCCAGCAGCAGCAAGCCGCTGCGGCCACCGCCCCCGCGCAGCCGGTGCTGCATGTGATCGACGGCGGCCAGCGCGTGCCGCTCGACATGGACTATGTCAAGGACGTGGTCAACAAGGCCTGCGAGGGCCTGGGCCGTGATGTCAGCCCCGAGCCCATCGTGGCCGAGACCCTGCGCAACCTCTACGACGGGGTGCCGATGGACGAGGTCTACAAGGCCTCGATCCTGGCCGCGCGCACGCTGATCGAGAAAGAGCCCGACTACACCTACGTCACCGCCCGCCTGCTGATGCACACCATCGCCAAGGAAATCCTGGGCCGCGAGGTGACGCAAGCCGAAATGGGCCAGGCCTACATCGACTACTTCCCGCAGTTCATCCGCAAGGGCGTCGACAACGAGCTGCTCGATGAGAAGCTGCTGCAGTTTGACCTGGCGCGCCTGGCCGCAGCGCTCAAGCCCGAGCGCGACCTGCAGTTCGACTACCTGGGCCTGCAGACCCTCTACGACCGCTACTTCCTGCACGTGCGCAAGACCCGCATCGAGATGCCGCAGGCCTTCTTCATGCGCGTGGCCATGGGCCTGTCGCTCAATGAAATCGACCGCGAAGCGCGTGCCATCGAGTTCTACGAGGTGCTGTCCTCGTTTGACTTCATGTCCTCCACGCCCACCCTGTTCAACAGCGGCACGCTGCGCTCGCAGCTCTCGAGCTGCTACCTGACCACGGTGCCCGACGACCTGGACGGCATTTACGAGTCGATCAAGGAAAACGCCCTGCTGTCGAAGTTTGCCGGCGGTCTGGGCAACGACTGGACGCGGGTGCGCGCCCTGGGCAGCCACATCAAGGGCACCAACGGCGAATCGCAAGGCGTGGTCCCCTTCCTGAAGGTGGTCAACGACACCGCGGTGGCGGTCAACCAGGGCGGCAAGCGCAAGGGCGCGGTCTGCACGTACCTGGAGACCTGGCACCTGGACATCGAGGAGTTCCTGGAGCTGCGCAAGAACACCGGCGACGACCGCCGCCGCACGCACGACATGAACACCGCCAACTGGATCCCCGACCTCTTCATGCGCCGCGTGATGGAGAAGGGCACCTGGACGCTGTTCTCGCCCTCGACTTGCCCCGACCTGCACGACAAGTTTGGCGCCGACTTCGAGCGCGCCTATGTGGCCTACGAAGAGCGCGCCGCGCGTGGCGAGATCAAGCCCAGCAAGACGGTGCAGGCTGTGGACATGTGGCGCAAGATGCTCTCGATGCTGTTCGAGACCGGCCACCCCTGGATCACCTTCAAGGACGCCTGCAACGTGCGCTCGCCGCAGCAGCACGCCGGCGTGGTGCACTCGTCCAACCTGTGCACCGAGATCACGCTCAACACCAGCGACACCGAAACCGCGGTGTGCAATCTGGGCTCGGTCAACCTGGTGCGCCACCTCACCGATGGCCCCAACGGCAAGACCCTCGACCACGACAAGCTCAAGCGCACCATCACCATCGCGATGCGCATGCTCGACAACGTGATCGACATCAACTACTACGCCGTCAAGAAGGCGCGCGACTCGAACATGCGCCACCGCCCGGTGGGCCTGGGGGTGATGGGCTTCCAGGACGCGCTGTATGAGCTGCGCCTGCCCTACGCCTCGGCCGAGGCGGTGGAGTTTGCCGACCGCTCGATGGAAGCGGTGTGCTACCACGCTTACTGGGCCTCGACCGAGCTGGCCCGCGAGCGTGGCCGCTACTCCAGCTTCCGCGGTTCGCTGTGGGACCAGGGCATCCTGCCGCCCGACACGCTGGCGCTGCTGGAGAAGGCCCGTGGCGGCTATGTCGAGGTGGACCGCTCGGCCTCGCTCGATTGGGACGCGCTGCGTCGCAAGATCGCGCAGGACGGCATGCGCAACTCCAACTGTGTGGCGATTGCGCCCACGGCCACCATCTCCAACATCATTGGTGTGGACGCCTCGATCGAGCCCTGCTTTGGCAACCTCTCGGTCAAGTCGAACCTGTCGGGCGAATTCACCGTCATCAACGCCTACCTGGTCCGCGACCTCAAGCGCCTGGGCCTGTGGGACGATGTGATGGTCATGGACCTCAAGCACTTCGATGGCTCGCTGCGCCCGATCGATCGCGTGCCGCAAGACATCAAGGCGCTGTACGCCACCGCCTTCGAGGTCGAGCCGGTGTGGCTGGTCGAGGCCGCCTCGCGTCGCCAGAAGTGGATCGACCAGGCGCAGTCGCTGAACATCTATATGGCCGGTGCCTCGGGCAAGAAGCTCGACGACACCTACAAGCTGGCCTGGCTGCGCGGTCTCAAGACCACCTACTACCTGCGCACCACCAGCGCCACGCACGCCGAGAAGTCGACGGTGCAAGCGGGCAAGCTCAATGCGGTGTCGGCCGATGGCGGCAACAGCGGCATGAGCGCACTGCAAGCGGCCGCCGCTGCTGCGCAAGCCCAGATGAACGCGGCCCCGGCCACCGACATCAAGTTCTGCGCCATCGACGACCCCGGTTGCGAGGCCTGTCAGTGATGCCCACACGCCCCGCGCTCATGCCGATGCGCGGGGCGGTGTGTGCTGTGTCGATGTCAATTCACAACACTTGTTCGATGCGACGAATGCTGAACGCTTGCTCAGCTTTCAAATTCATGCGCATGGTTTCATAATTCGAAGACTGGAATTTCCATATGTTGTCCTGGGACGATCAAGCCAAGCCCGCATTGCAACCCGCAATGCCCGCCTTCACCCCTCAGCCGGCGCCTGCGCCGGCCATGCGTTCCGCTTCCCCTTCGATTGGCGCTGCCTCGTCGTCGGCCCAAGCCTCGTCTGCCGCTGACCGCCGCGTCAACGTGGCCGACAAGCGCATCATCAACGGCCAGACCGACGTCAACCAGCTGGTGCCCTTCAAGTACAAATGGGCCTGGGAAAAGTACCTGGCCACTTGCGCCAACCACTGGATGCCGCAAGAGGTGAACATGAACCGCGACATCGCGCTCTGGAAAGACCCCAACGGTCTGACCGAAGACGAGCGTCGCATCATCAAGCGCAACCTGGGCTTTTTTGTGACCGCCGATTCGCTGGCGGCCAACAACATCACGCTGGGCACCTACCGCCACATCACCGCGCCCGAGTGCCGCCAGTTCCTGCTGCGCCAGGCCTTTGAAGAAGCCATTCACACCCACGCCTACCAATACATTGTGGAGTCGCTGGGCCTGGATGAAAGCGAAATTTTCAACGCCTACCATGAGGTGTCCTCGATCCGCGACAAGGACGAGTTCCTGATTCCGTTCATCGACGCCATCATGGACCCGAACTTCCACACGGGCACGCTGGCCGCCGATCAAACGCTGTTGAAGTCGCTGATTGTGTTTGCCTGCTTGATGGAAGGCCTGTTCTTCTACGTCGGCTTCACCCAAATTTTGGCGCTGG
>JBEBDJ010000167.1:0-3679 GCA_041157045.1 Pseudomonadota bacterium | reverse complement strand
AATGGCGGCATAACCGGTGATGACGGGCGCCGCGAAGGAGGTGCCGTACAGGCCAGTTTTGCTGCCCTCGACTCCCACCACCAGGAATTGGTTTTGTACCGTGGTGTCAGCGCCGGCGTAGTTGGAATACGAGGCCAGGGTGGCCGGCGATGTGGTGGTGCCATTGGTGCTGAGCGCCCCCACAAACAGGGTGGTCACACCGCCCTTGAGCGCCAGGTTGAGGTAGTCCACCTTGCCGGAGGCGTTGGTGCCGCCCACCGCGATGGCGTCGTTGCCCGCCGCTTTGGAGATGACGGCCTTGCCGTTTTGCGCTGCCGCAATGATGGACTGCTCTTTGGCCGACCAGCCGATCTGGGATGCGCTGTAGCCGGCAGCGGCATACATGGCGTAGCTCAGGTTGACCACGTTCAGTCCGGTCGTGGCCAAGGCAATCGCGCTGGTGGTGTTGAAGTCTTGTTTTTTGAGCGTGGCCGACGGGGCAATCATGCTCCCCTCCAGCGACGTCCAGTCCCCATGGCGCAAGACCTTGTTGCCCGTGCCCAGGTTGCCACTGAGGTATTGGGTGCTGCGGAAATCGTCCACAAACAGCATGGTCGTCCCTGCACCCTTGTAGCCAGCAGCCCAAGCCCCAGCCACATCGGTGCTCATCCAGGATTGCAGTGTGGGGCTGGTCCTGGTGCCGCCGGTGCGCTTGGCCAAGGTGCTGAGGTCGGTGCTGCTGTCGCGATCGTTGCGGGCTTGGCGTCCTTCGCCCCGGGCACGTTGCTGGCGAGCGAAATCATCGCTTTCGCCATGGCTGGCCACCGGCGGTTTGAGGCCAAAGCGGCCCTCCAGTCGCAGCGACTGCGCATGCGCCGTGGGCAAAGCGGCCATCAAGGCCAGGCTCAAAGCGAACAAAGGTTGGGTTCTCATGGAACACTCCTTAAAAGTCATAGGTCAAGCGAAGCCAGATCGAACGGTGATCAAGCGGCACCGCGTGGGTGAGGTATTGCAGGGTCTCGGCGGGGGACAGCAGGCCCGCCGCCAAGCGGCAGTTGACGGCTTGCACCCCGCCGATATCGCCGTAGTCGGCGGTACACGGTTTTTCTTTGAAGCGGCTGCCCACCGACCACATGGCGCGCATGGAAAAGCGCCAATGCGGGCTCAGGCGGGTTTCGTTGGCCACCCCTAACCGCAAGCCAGGGGTGATGGTGTATTTGGGGCCTTGCTCCCCTGTGTTCAGCCCCCAAATCAAGCCCCATTGCGCGGTGATCGGGGTCATCCAGCTGATGCGAACATCCGGGACATCGGCGCGGTACCAGGCGTCATGGCCAATCCAGTGCCCGCCCGCGGCTTCGTAGCCCCCTACCCGGTACGCCTGCGCCAGCTCGGACAGCGGGGTCTGGGCATTGAACTCAATGAGTTGGGTGCCCGAGGCCATGGGCCAGGCTTTGATCAGTCCGCTGGGGACTGCACCGTGCCAAGAGCCGGTTTGTGCGCCCGCAAGCATGGCCAAGCCAAGGCCCCAACCCAGCAAGGCGGCTTTGAACCAGGGCGTGGTGGACTTGAACATATTTGAACTATACGCCCAAAAGTATGCACGTCATGTACGAAATTGCCAGTTCTTGACCCACGTCAATTGGGGGCTCACTGCCCGGGCTTGATCCAACGTCCGAACCACTGGGTCAGGCCGCCCAACACCACCCGCTCCATGCGGTTGTACAGCGGCGTCTCCAGCCCACCACAGGCTTCGGACACATGCGATGCATCCGAGCGATCGAGCGCGTCGTGCGACATGTTGACGAGCAGCACCGGCAGCAAGGCCGGCGTGCCCCCCGCCACCAGCAACAGGGGGGAGCCCACGGTTCGGCCGATGGTGATGCTGTCGTGCAAATCGGCCAAGGTCATGGCGTGCTGGCACATGGGTTCTTGAAACGCCGGTTCCTCGCGGTTGAGGCTCTCGACCGTGCTGCGGGTGTGGCTGGCGCAGGCCCCCAGCAGCAAGACCATGCCCAGCAGCAAACCCATGCGGGCCAAGGACAAGCGGCAGCGGCGGGTGGGCGTGCCCATGGCCTTTAGCCCACCCAGCGGCGCGCGTTGCGCCAGATGCGCATCCAGGGGCTGAAGGCGGACAGGTCGCCGCGGGTCCAACTCATCTGGACATTGCGAAACACGCGCTCGGGATGCGGCATCATGGCCGTGAAGCGCCCATCGGCCGTGGTCACCGCGGTCAGGCCACCCGGGCTGCCGTTGGGGTTGAGCGGGTATTGCTCGGTGGGCTGGCCGTGGTGATCCACATAGCGCATGGCCGCGAGCACGGCCTGCGGGTCGCCCCGGCGTGCAAAGTTGGCAAAGCCCTCACCGTGGGCCACCGCGATCGGCAGTCGGCTGCCCGCCATGCCTTGCAGGAACAGGCTGGGCGAATCGAGCACCTCGACCTGCGAGAGACGGGCCTCAAAACGCGCGCTTTGGTTGTGCGTGAAGCGCGGCCAGGCCTGGGCCCCAGGAATCAGGTCGGCCAGTTCGGCAAACATCTGGCAGCCATTGCACACGCCCAGACCAAAGGTGTTGGCGCGCGCGAAGAAGGCCTGGAACTGCTCGGCCAGGCGCGGGTTGAAGGTGATGCTGCGCGCCCAGCCAATGCCCGCGCCCAGGGTGTCGCCGTAGCTGAAGCCACCACAGGCCACCACGCCCTGCATGTCGGCCAGGCGGATGCGACCGTTTTGCAAATCGGTCATGTGCACATCGTGCGCCTCAAACCCCGCCTCGGTGAAGGCGTAGGCCATTTCCATGTGCGAGTTCACGCCCTGCTCGCGCAGGATCGCCACCCGCGGGCGGGCCAGGTTGAGGAACGGCGCTGCGGGGTTTTCGGCCGGGTCAAAGGTCAGGGACAGGTGCAGGCCCGGGTCGTCAGCGCGGCCCGCCAGCGCGTGTTCGCTGTCGGCGCAAACCGGGTTGTCGCGCTGCTGGGCGATGCGCCAGCTCACGCTGTCCCACACCTGGTGCAGGTCGTCCAGACGGGCGCTGAACCACTCCTTGCCGTCGCGCCAGACCGACAGCGCGCCCTGCCCTTTGGCAATGGCCGATTGGGGCGGACGGGTTTTGCCAATCACATGGCTGTGCCGGTACAGGCCGTGCGTGCGCAAGACCTGCATCACCGCATCGCGCTGGTCGGTGCGCACCTGCAGCACCACGCCCAGCTCTTCGTTGAACAGGGCGCGCAGGGTCAGTTCCTCGCGCCGGGCGCTGACCTGCTGCGCCCAGTTCTTGGCGTCGCCATGGTCGGCTCGGCTGTCGCTGATGCCATCGCCCTCGGTGACCAAGAGGTCCACATTCAGGGCCACGCCCACATGGCCTGCAAAGGCCATCTCGGCCACACAGGCGAGCAGCCCGCCGTCGCTGCGGTCGTGGTAGGCCAGGATCAGGCCTTGGGCGCGCAGCGCATTGACCGCGGCCACCAGCGCCTTGAGGTCTTGCGGATCGTGCAGATCGGGCACCTCATCATGGCTGGGCCGACCGGCCGCATCCAGCACCTGCTCGAGGATCGAGCCGCCCATGCGCTTGGCGCCCCGGCCCAGATCGATCAGCACCAGGGTGCTGTCGTCCACCTGGGCGTCGAGCTGCGGCGTGAGGGTGCCGCGCACATCGTCGAGGCTGGCAAATGCACTGATGATCAGGCTCACCGGCGAGGTGACCTGCT
>JBEBDJ010000166.1:0-3347 GCA_041157045.1 Pseudomonadota bacterium | reverse complement strand
GCGAAATGCAGCGCGTGCTCAAACCGGGGGGCAAGCTGCTGGTGCTGGAGTTTTCCCGTGTGGCGCAGCCGCTACAGAAGGCCTACGACTGGTACAGCTTCGAGGTCTTGCCGCGACTGGGACGCATGGTGGCTGGAGATGCCGACAGTTACCGCTATTTGGCCGAATCTATCCGCATGCACCCCGATCAGGAGGCGCTGAAAACCCTCATGAAAGAAAGCGGTTTCGGTCATGTGGATTTTCATAATTTGAGCGCTGGGGTGGTAGCCTTGCACGTCGGCATCAAATGCTGATTGGTTTTTTCTCTCTATTTTTCTGATATTGGAGACCCTGTGAACAAGATTCTGACCCTCACGCTGGCGGCCTTTCTGACCCTCGGCAGCTTGCATGCGGAGGCCGCCAAACGGCTCGGCGGTGGCAAGTCCGTGGGCCAGCAATCGAGCCAGGTGACCCAGCGCCAGGCCGCGCCCGCGGCCCCTGCCGCGCCGGCCCAGCAGGCCGCGCCGCAGCAAGCGGCGCCCAAACCCGCCGCACCGGCCCCCACCGCGGCCCAACCCCAGCGCAAGCCTTGGGGCGCCATGCTCGGCGGTCTGGCCGCCGGCCTGGGCCTGGCTTGGCTGGCGCACAGCCTGGGCTTTGGCGAGGCCTTTGGCCAGGTTCTGTTGTTCATGCTGATCGGCCTGGTGGTGTTGGCCGTGGTGGGCATGTTCCTGCGCCGCCGTGCGGCATCCCAAGGGGGCCTGGCCTACCAGGGCGCTGCGGCCGGCGCATCGGGCAACGAGACCCTGCGCAGCTACAACCCCGAGAAGGTGGGCAACGACGCATCGGCCCGTCCTTGGGAGAGCCAGCAGACCGCTTTCGAGGCGCCCGCCAGCGCCACCGCCGGCGGCTCGATGATTGGCACCGCCTTGCGTCAGCCCGGTCAGTCCGGCTGGGGCATCCCCGAGGGTTTTGACGTGCAAGGCTTTGTGTCGGCTGCCAAGCAGCACTTCATCACCTTGCAGGACGCCTGGGACCGCGCCGACATCGAGACCCTGCGCTCGATGATGACCGACACCATGGTCCAGGAAATCCGTGCCCAGCTGCAAGAGCGCGAAACCCAGTTCCCGGGCCAGCCCAACAAGACCGAGGTGGTGATGCTCGAGGCCCAGCTGCTCGGCATTGAAGAGCTGCCCGATGTCTACATGGCCAGCGTCGAGTTCAACGGCATGATCCGCGAAGAGCCCTCGGCCGGCCCGAGCCCCTTCCGTGAGGTCTGGAACATGACCAAGCCGCGCACCGGCGGCAGCGGCTGGTTGGTCGCAGGCGTGCAAGCGCTGCAATAAGCCGCCAGCGCGCCCCGGCTTCAAACCCAAGGATAATCGGGGACATGGTCACATCGTCCCCGTTTTCTTGGCTGGAACAACAGCTCCCGTCGCTGGAGCGCTTGCGCCCACCGCCCTGGTTGCAGCACGAGGTGCTGCACCGCCTGATCCTTCTGGTGAACCATGTGCTCCTGGCCGAGCCCCAGGCCACCGCGCGCCTGGCGCGCCAGAAGGGGCGCCAGCTGCAACTGTCCTGGCGTGAGCTGCGGGTGCGCCTCTTGCTCACTCCGGCTGGCCTGTTTGAGCTGCTGCCCGACGGCGCGGCCATCGCCCAGCCCGACCTCACCCTGACCCTCACCCAGACCTCTCCTTTTGACATGGTGCGCAGCCTGGCCCTGGGCGAAAAGCCTGCGGTGCACATCGAGGGTGATGTGCAGTTGGCCGCCGACATCAACTGGTTGGCCGACCATGTGCGCTGGGACGTGCAGGAAGACCTCTCGCGCCTGCTGGGCGATGCCCCAGCTCACCAGTTGGTGCAGCTTGCCGGGCAGTTGCACCGCAGCATTCGCGCATGGCTGGCACGCCGTGGCCCGGCCCAGGCGACAGGCGGTGCCGCGTGATCGGGCGGCTGCTGCGCGGTGGCACCATCGTTTGGGTCGTGCTGCGGCACGGCCTGGATGAGCTCCTGCTGAACAGCCTGCGCCGCCCCTGGTGGCGCCTGCTGGCCAAGGTCCTGACGCTGGGGCGCCGCTTGGACGCGCCGCGCGGTGAGCGCATGCGCCTGGCGCTCGAGCAGCTCGGGCCCATTTTTGTGAAGTTTGGTCAGGTGCTCTCGACCCGGCGCGACCTGCTGCCGGCCGATGTGGCCGACGAGCTGGCCAAGCTGCAAGACCGGGTGCCCCCCTTTGATTCGGCCTTGGCCGTGGCAAGCATCGAGCGTGCGCTCGGCCGCCGCGTGGACGAGATCTTTGAACAGTTCGATCGCGAACCGGTGGCCAGTGCCTCGATCGCCCAGGTGCACTTTGCCACCTTGCGCGACAAATCGGGCCAGCTGCGCGAGGTGGCGGTCAAGGTGCTGCGCCCCGGCATGCGGCCGGTGATCGACAAAGACCTGGACCTCATGCGCATGATGGCCGGTTGGGTCGAGCGTCTCTCGAGCGACGGCAAGCGCCTGAAACCGCGCGAGGTGGTGGCCGAGTTTGACAAATACCTGCACGACGAGCTGGACCTGGTGCGCGAGGCGGCCAATGCGGCGCAGCTGCGCCGCAACATGGAAGGCCTGGACCTGGTGCTGATCCCCGAAATGTTCTGGGATTACTGCCACACCGATGTGCTGGTCATGGAGCGCATGCACGGCGTGCCCATCAGCCAGGTGGATCGCCTGCGGGATGCGGGGGTGGACATTGCCCAGCTGGCGCGCGACGGGGTGACCATTTTCTTTACCCAGGTGTTTCGCGACGGCTTTTTTCACGCCGACATGCACCCTGGCAACATCCAGGTGAGCCTGGCCCCCGAGACCTTTGGCCGCTACATCTCGCTGGACTTTGGCATCGTCGGCACCCTGACCGAGTACGACAAGGAATACCTGGCGCAGAACTTCACTGCCTTTTTCCGGCGCGACTACAAGCGCGTGGCCGAACTGCACATCGAGTCGGGTTGGGTGCCGCCGCAAACGCGCATCGACGAGCTCGAGGCGGCCATTCGCGCTGTGTGTGAGCCGTACTTTGACCGTCCGCTCAAGGAAATCTCGCTGGGCATGGTGCTGATGCGTCTGTTCCAGACCTCGCGCCGCTTCCAGGTGGAAATCCAGCCGCAACTGGTGCTGTTGCAGAAAACCCTGCTCAACATCGAGGGCCTGGGCCGTCAGCTGGACCCTGAGCTGGATTTGTGGAGCACGGCCAAGCCCTTCTTGGAGCAGTGGATGGTGGACCAGGTGGGCCCCAAGCGCCTATGGACGCAACTCAAGGCCGAGGCGCCTCGCTACGCCAAGCTGCTGCCCGAGTTGCCGCGCCTGGTGCACGACTTTCTCAAAGCCCGCAGCCA
>JBEBDJ010000165.1:0-35950 GCA_041157045.1 Pseudomonadota bacterium | reverse complement strand
GCCATGCCGAATTCGCGCACGCCGTAGTTGATGTGGCGGCCGATGCGGCCGTCTTCGCCACGCACCACATCGCCAGCCAGGTCCATGCGCAGGCTGGGCGTGTGCGGGGTCTGGGTCAGGTTCGAGCCGGTCAGGTCGGCGCTGCCGCCCAGCAGCTCGGGCAGGGCCGCGGTGAAGTGGCCCAGGGCGATCTGGCTGGCCTTGCGGCTGGCCACGGTCTCGGCCTTCTCGTGTGCGGCCAGCACCGCGTCGACGGCCACCTGGTCAAAGGCGGCGGGCAGCTGGCCGGCCATGCGGCGCTTGAACTCGGCGGCCAGGTCGGGATGCGCCTTGGCGTAGGCGGCAAAGGCCTTGTCCCACTGCGCTTGCGCGGCCTTGCCACGCTTGCGCGCGTCCCAGGCGGTGTAGACCTGCTGCGGCACCACAAAGGGCTCGTGCAACCAGCCCAGGGCTTCGCGGGTCAGGCGGATTTCCTCGGCGCCCAGCGGCTCGCCGTGCGCCTTGGCGGTGCCGGCGCGGTTGGGCGAGCCCTTGCCGATGGCGGTCTTGCAGACGATCAGCACCGGCTTGTCGGGGCTGGTGCGGGCGCTGGCAATGGCCTTGGAGACGGCTGCGGCATCGTGGCCGTCCACGGCGTCGATGACCTGCCAGCCGCAGGCGGCAAAGCGCTGCGGGGTGTTGTCGATGAACCAGGGCGCGACCTGGCCGTCGATCGAGATGCCGTTGTCGTCGTACAGCGCGATCAGCTTGTTGAGTTTCCAGGCGCCGGCCAGGGCCACGGCCTCGTGGCTGATGCCCTCCATCAGGCAGCCGTCGCCCAGGAAGACATAGGTGTGGTGGTCGACCACGGCGTGGCCGGGGCGGTTGAACTCGGCAGCGAGCAGCTTCTCGGCCAGCGCCATGCCCACCGCGTTGGTGATGCCCTGGCCCAGCGGGCCGGTGGTCGTCTCGACACCCGGGGTCACGCCCACTTCGGGGTGGCCGGCGGTCTTGCTGTGCAGCTGGCGGAAGTTCTTGAGCTCTTCGATCGGCAGGTCGTAGCCGCTCAGGTGCAAGAGCGCATAGATCAGCATCGAGCCATGGCCGTTGGAGAGCACAAAGCGGTCGCGGTTGGCCCAGTGCGGGTCGGCCGGGTTGTGGCGCAGGTGCTCACCCCAGAGGGCAACGGCCATGTCGGCCATGCCCATCGGCGCGCCCGGATGCCCCGAGTTGGCTTGTTGAACGGCGTCCATTGCGAGGGCGCGAATGGCATTCGCCATAAGGGTCGTGTTGGCCATGGGGGCGGGGCTCCGGGTTGCTGGGGAAAACCATGATTTTAAAGGAGAGCGGCAGCGCCCTCTGGCAAGATGGCGCCATGAGCTCCAAGTGCACCGCCATGTTGCTGGCCGCGGGGCGCGGTGAACGCCTGCGCCCGCTGACCGATCAGACCCCCAAACCCCTGCTGAATGTGCGCGGCATGCCGCTGATGCAATGGGCCATGCAAGACCTTCAACGCGGGGGGGTGCGGGACTTGCTCATCAACACCGCCTGGCTGGGCGAGCAGATCCCGGCGCGCTTGGGCGCCTCGCTGACGCACCCGGCGCTGCCGCCCATGGCCTTGCACTACAGCCACGAGGGCGCCGACTTTGGCCATGCCCTGGAAACGGCGGGCGGCATTGTGCGGGCTTTGCCGCGGCTGGCCGATGTGTTCTGGGTGGCCGCCGGCGATGTCTGGGCACCAGGCTTTGACTACCGCCTGGACGGGGCAAAGTCGCTGCTGGGGCCCACGGCCCTGGCGCACCTGTGGCTGGTGCCGCGCGCGGCGCACACGCCCGATGGTGACTTTGGCCTGGACGAGGCGGGGCGGGTGCTCAACTGCCCGGCCGGCGATCCCCGTCGACAGTGGACCTTCAGCACCATCGGCCTGTACCGCCGCGCCTTGTTCGAAGCCCCCCACCAGGCCTTGCCCCCAGGCAATCCTGCGGGCCAGGCCCTGCCCCTGGCGCCCTTGCTGCGCGCCGCCATGGACCAGGGCCTGGTGCGCGGCACGGTCTGGCGCGGCCCTTGGGTGGACGTGGGCACGCCCGAACGCCTGGCCGCGCTCAACGCAGGGGCTTGAGGCCCCCCCACACAAGACACCCGGCAAACGCGCTAACCTATGGCCTGACTTGCCGATCCCCATTGGCCCACCACCCGCAGCACCCACCATGTCTTCCAACGACCTGTCCCTTTACGCCCAGCGCCGTGCGCAGCTGGCGGCCCAGCTGGGCCCCGGCGGCCTGGCCATCGTGCCCACCGCCCCCGAGCGCCCACGCAACCGCGACAGCGATCACCTGTACCGGCACGACAGCTACTTCTACTACCTCACTGGCTTCACCGAGCCCAATGCCTGGCTGATCCTGACAGGAGAGGGCCAGGCCACGCTGCTGTGCCAGCCCAAGGACAAGGCGCGCGAGATCTGGGACGGGCTGCGCCTGGGCCCGGAGGCCGCGCCGCAAGCGCTGGGGGTGGACCAGGCCATGTCGGTGACCGAGCTCGACGCGCTGATGCCGCGTCTGCTCGAGAACCGCCAGACGCTGTGGTTCCCCTTTGCCATCCACAGCGGGCTCGAGGCCCGCGTGGAGGGCTGGCTGCAGTCGGTGCGAGCACGGGTGCGCTACGGCGTGCTGTGCCCGGCGGTGCAGCGCGATCTGTGCACCCTGCTCGACGAGATGCGCCTGGTCAAGGACGCGCACGAGCTGGACATCATGCGCCGCGCCGCGCGCATCAGCGCCGGGGCCCATGTGCGCGCCATGCAACGCAGCGCCGCCATGCTGCGCGCGGGCCAGACCCTGCGCGAGTACCACCTGGACGCCGAGCTCCTGCACGAGTTCCGCCGCCATGGCTCGCAAGCGCCCGCCTACGGCTCCATCGTCGCCGGTGGCGCCAATGCCTGCATCCTGCACTACCGCGCCGACAAGGCCTTGATTGCGGATGGGGACCTGGTGCTGATCGACGCCGGCTGCGAGCTCGACGGTTACGCCAGCGACATCACCCGCACCTTCCCGGCCAATGGTCGCTTCAGCGGCCCGCAGCGCGCGCTCTACGAGTTGGTGCTCGCCTCGCAGGACGCCGCCGTGGCCGCCACGCGGCCGGGGGCGCGCTTTACCGACCCGCACGAGGCCACGGTGAAGGTGCTGGCGCAAGGCCTGCTGGACCTGGGCCTGCTGCAGCGCGATCGCCACGGCAACGCCGAGGACGTGATCGCGCAGCGCCACTACTTCGAGTTCTACATGCACCGCACCGGCCACTGGCTGGGCATGGACGTGCACGACTGCGGCAGCTATATCGAACCCTCGCAGGTGGGCCAGGTGAGCGAGCGGCGCGATCCGCTGAGCAACGAGCTGATCCTGGACCGCCCGAGCCGCATCCTGCGCCCCGGCATGGTGCTGACCATCGAGCCGGGCCTGTATGTGCGCCCGGCCGAAGGCGTGCCCGAGGCCTTCTGGAACCTGGGCATCCGCATCGAGGACGACGCGGTGGTGAGCGCCAACGGCTGCGAGCTGATCACCCGCGACGTGCCCGTCGACCCCGACGAGATCGAGGCCTTGATGCGCGCCTGATCCCGGCGTCTGCCGCCGCCGTGCAAGCGTGGATTGTTGCGTTTGGGTCAAAACCGCTTGCACTCTTTGCATGGGGACGCCCCCCCGGCCACCCCCCCTGCGCCACCTACAATGGCCCCACCAAGGCGCCCCGCACCCCGGGCGCGCCAGAACGCTGACACGGAGACCCCGATGAGCAACAAGCTCCAGGCCGAACAAAAGCGCAACCTGCTGCGCAAGGCCGCCCTCGAATACCACGAGTTCCCCACCCCCGGAAAAATCGCCATTGCCGCCACCAAGCAGTTGGTCAACCAGCACGATCTGGCACTGGCCTACTCGCCCGGCGTGGCCGCGCCCTGCGAGGAAATCGTCAAGGACCCGGCCGCGGCCTTCAAGTACACCAGCCGCGGCAACCTGGTGGGCGTGGTCACCAACGGCACCGCGGTGCTGGGCCTGGGCGACATCGGCGCGCTGGCCGGCAAGCCGGTGATGGAGGGCAAGGGCGTGCTCTTCAAGAAGTTCGCCGGCATCGATGTGTTCGACATCGAAATCGACGAGAAGGACCCCGACAAACTGGTCGAGATCATTGCCGCGCTCGAGCCCACCTTTGGCGGCATCAACCTTGAGGACATCAAGGCCCCGGACTGCTTCTACATCGAGCGCAAGCTGCGCGAGCGCATGAAGATCCCGGTCTTTCACGACGACCAGCACGGCACCGCCATCGTGGTGGGCGCGGCCATCCTGAACGGCCTGAAGGTGGTGGGCAAGCGGCCCGAAGACATCAAGCTCGTGACCTCGGGCGCTGGCGCGGCCGCGCTCGCCTGCCTGAACCTGCTGGTGCACCTGGGCATCCGGCGCGAGAACATCTGGGTCACCGACCTGGCGGGCGTGGTCTACGAAGGCCGCACCGAGTTGATGGACGCGGACAAGATCATTTACGCGCAGAAGACCTCGGCGCGCACCCTGGCCGAGGTGATCGAGGGCGCGGACGTGTTCCTGGGCCTCTCGGCCGGCGGCGTGCTCAAGGGCGAGATGGTGGCCAAGATGGCGGCCCAGCCGCTGATCCTGGCACTGGCCAACCCCAACCCCGAAATCCAGCCCGAGGACGTGAAGGCGGTGCGCGACGACGCCATCATGGCCACCGGCCGCTCGGACTACCCCAACCAGGTCAACAACGTCCTGTGCTTCCCCTACATCTTCCGCGGCGCCCTGGACAGCGGGGCCACCACCATCACCCTCGAGATGGAAGTGGCCGCGGTGCATGCGATTGCCGAGCTGGCGCAGGCCGAGCAAAGCGAGGTGGTGGCGGCGGCCTATGCCGGCCAGCCCCTGGCCTTTGGCCCCGAGTACCTGATCCCCAAGCCCTTTGATCCGCGCCTGATGATGAAGATCGCGCCGGCGGTGGCGCAGGCCGCGGTCGACAGCGGTGTGGCGCTGCGCCCGGTGACCGATCTGGACGCCTACCGCGAGCGCCTGCAAGGCTTTGTGTACGCCTCGGGCACGACGATGAAGCCGATCTTCACCGCCGCCAAGCGCGCGCTGAAAAAGCGCGTGGCCTACAGCGAGGGCGAGGAAGAGCGCGTGCTGCGTGCGGCGCAAATCGTGGTCGACGAGGGCATTGCCCGCCCGACCCTGATCGGTCGCCCGGCGGTGATCGCCAAGCGCATCGAGAAGTTTGGCCTGCGCCTGCAAGAGGGCCTGGACTACGACGTGGTCAACGTCGAACAGGACGACCGCTACCGCGACTTCTGGCAGACCTACCACCGCATGACCGAGCGCAAGGGCGTGACCGAGTCGATTGCCCGCATCGAGATGCGCCGTCGCCTGTCGCTCATTGGCGCCATGCTGGTGCACAAGGGCCATGCCGACGGCCTGATTTGCGGCACCTGGGGCCACAACACCATGCACCTGACCTATATCGACCAGGTGATTGGCAAGCGCGCGGGCGTGACCACCTTTGCCGCCATGAACGGCCTGATGTTGCCCGGTCGCCAGATCTTCATTGTGGACACCCACGTCAATTACGACCCGAACGCCGAGCAACTGGCCGAGATCACCATCATGGCGGCCGAAGAGATGCGCCGCTTTGGCATCGAACCCAAGGCCGCCTTGCTCAGCCACTCCAACTTCGGCACCTCCAACCAGCCCAGCGCGGTCAAGATGCGCCAGGTGCTGGGCCTGCTGCAGGCGCAGGCGCCCTGGCTGGAGGTGGACGGCGAGATGCACGGCGACGTGGCCCTGGACGCGGCGGCGCGCCAGGGCATCATGCCGCACAGCGCCCTGGAGGGCAGCGCCAACCTGCTGGTCATGCCCAATATCGACGCGGCCAACATCGCCTACAACCTGCTCAAGACGGCGGCGGGCGGCAACATCGCCATTGGCCCGGTGCTCTTGGGTGCGGCCAAGCCGGTGCACATCCTGACCCCCAGCACGACGGTGCGCCGCATCGTCAACATGACCGCGCTGACGGTGGCCGACGCCAACGCCCAGCGCTGACCCGCCGGGTCGCCCGGCGCGGGCCCGCGCACGGCCCGACCATGCACCCCTGTCTGGCCGCCATCACCCTTGGGGTGGGGCGGCCAGATCGTTTTGCAGGCCGCAGCACCCGATATCCGGGTCAAATGCCTGTTTTTTGGGCAAGCACTTGCATTTTTGTGCACTTTGCCCCACACTACCGCCCTTGAGTTTTCCGGGTTTACCCGGATTTTCCGACCCACTTTCCAAAATTGACAGGCGAGGACGTGATGGTGTCTCTGCGTCGCCGCGTTGGCGTGTTGTGGCTCGTGGCCGGCCTGGTTTGCACCACTTTGGTGCAAGCGCGGCAGGACACCGCCCCGGCCAGCGCGACCACGGTGGCCGTCCGCGAATTGCCCAAGGAAGGCCAGGAAACCTACCGCCTGATCCACGCCGGCGGCCCTTTTCCTTACGAAAAGGACGGCAGCGTGTTCTTCAATCGGGAGCGCATCCTGCCGGCAGCGCCGCGCGGCCACTACCGTGAGTACACGGTGAAGACGCCGGGCTCGCGCGACCGGGGTGCCCGGCGCATTGTCTGTGGGGGTCAGGAAGTCCGCCGGCCCGAGGCCTGTTTTTACACCGCCGACCATTACGCGAGTTTTCGCCTGATCGTCGACAGTCGTTGAAGTTTGTTGTTGTATCCGAGATAAGAAAGAAGACCGAGATGGAATCGCTGCAGCGTCCGAACACCGACCTCCCGCTCAAGGGGGTCCGGACCAACATCGTGCAATCGATCCGCGCCTACCGGGTGAGCGATTTGCAGGAAGCGGCCCAACAGCTGGGCCACCACTTCCTGTACGCCAACCTGGCCGACGCCCAGAGCAAACAGGACGTGCTGGACATGATCGGCGCGCAGTTCACCCTGCCCTCGCATTTTGGCAAGAACTTCGACGCCCTCTACGACTGCATGACCGACCCCCTGCACAAGTCGGGCCCGCAGCCGGGCTTTGTGGTGGTGCTCGAGCAGATCCCGACCAATGCCCGCTTTGACAAGGAAGCGCGCGAGCAGCTGCTCGACATCTTCCGCGACACGGCCGACTACTGGAACGACCGCAAGGTGCCGTTCCGCTGCTTCTACTCGTTCTCGGTGGCGCGTGCCACGCAAGCCGGCCAGCCGGTGCGCGAAGAAGCCGAAGCCGAGAGCCCCGAAGAGAAGATGCCGACCGACAAGCTGGTCGACGTCTCGCCGCTGGCGCTGCGCATGAGCAGCCCCTTCAACGCCGGTTACTGGCTCGCCGCCGCCTGATCCGCAGGCCCTGACCCAGGGCCCCAGAGCCCGTCTTCGGACGGGCTTTTTCTTGGCCGCTTGCCCCCGCCCGCCACCAGGGCATCGACAAGGCAAGGGCTTCCCTGCATGATTTGCCCTTTTGGCACCTGACCCATGGCTGGCCTGCACATCACCGACATCGAAGCGGCCATCAACCACTGGCGGCGCAAGAACCCATCGCCCGACGGGGTGGCGCTGCCGCGCGAGCTGCGCGCCCTGGCCGAGGTCTATGCCCTGATGGTCTACTACCACGAGGACGAGGCCGACGAGTTTCGCCTGCCGCGCGCGGCCGCCGAGGCCTGGCAGGACTGGTACGCCAGCACCCCCGACACGCCCTGCATTGCGATCTGCTCAACCAGCCAGGGCGATGCCGATTGCAAGGGCTGCGGGCGCACCTTCGAGGAGGTGCAGATGTGGCCCGAGATGACCCCGGGCGAAAAGCGTGTGGTCTGGCGCCGCATCCAGCGCGAGGGCACGGCCTGGCGCTTTAACCGCTATGCCGAACGCGCCGCCGAAGCGCGCCAGGAAGCGCAGGCGGCCGCCCGCGCGCAGCCGCCGCTGCCCTTCGAGCCCAGCTGAGCGCGCCGGCGCTTATTTCCAGCGCTCGAGTTCGATGTGCACGCTGCCGCGTGCATCGCCCATGAGCAGGGCGCCGTCCTGGATCGTGGCCTGCAGCTGCATGCTGCGCTCGGCCATCTTGGCCAGCTGCCCCGCCGCCTCGCTGGGCACGCGCCAGACCTGCAGCTTGTCCATGCGCGCGAGCTTGCCCTGCATGCCGCGCCACCACACATCGGCCGAGTGGGCAAAGGCATAAAGGTGGACCGCGTCGGCGCGCTGGCAGGCCTTGAGGATGGGCCGCTCCTCGGGCTGACCCACCTCGATCCACAGCCGCACATCGCCGCGAAAATCCTTGAGCCACACATCCGGATCATCGGGGTCCGACAGGCCCGCGCCAAACGCGAGCGTGCCGTCGCCGCCGCAGACGTCCTGCAGCGCGTGGGCGTTGAGCGCCAGGGCCAGCAGGCGCACCATCATGCGCTCGTCGGTCTCGCTGGGGTGGCGCGCCAGGGTCAGCGCGTGATCGGCGTAATAGCCGTGGTCAATGTCGGCCACCGAGAGGTTGGCCTTGAAGATGGTGGAGCGAAGGGCCACGTCGGGCCTTCAGACGCGGCGCGCCAGTTCGGCCGCCTTGCCCACATAGCCCGCGGGCGTGAGGGCCAGCAGGCGCTGGCGATCGGCCTCGGGAATGTCCAGGCGGCGCACCAGCGCATGCAAGGCCTCGGCGCTGACGGTCTTGCCGCGCGTGGCCTCTTTGAGCATCTCGTAGGCGCCTTGCACCCCGTGGCGGCGCATCACCGTCTGGATGGGCTCGGCCAGCACCTCCCAGGCCTGGTCCAGGTCGGCGGCCAGGGCCTCGGTGTTGAGCTCGAGCTTGCCCAGGCCGGTGGCCAGCGAGGCGTGCGCCAGCACGGCATAGCCCAGGGCCACGCCCATGTTGCGCAGCACCGTGGAGTCGGTCAGGTCGCGCTGCCAACGGCTGATGGGCAGCTTCTCCGAGAGGTGGCGCAGCAGCGCGTTGGCCAGGCCCAGATTGCCCTCGGCGTTCTCGAAGTCGATCGGGTTGACCTTGTGCGGCATGGTCGAGGAGCCGATCTCGCCGGCCTTGGTGCGCTGGCGGAAGTAGCCCAGCGACACATAGCCCCAGATGTCGCGCGAGAGGTCGATCAGGATGGTGTTGCTGCGCGCCACGGCATCGAACAGCTCGGCCATGTAGTCGTGCGGCTCGATCTGGATGCTGTAGGGCTGGAACTGCAGGCCCAGGCCCCATTGCGCCGGCACCGGGCCGTCTGCGGGCAGGGCCGGGGTTTCGACCACGCGGCGCGCAAAGGCCTCCCAGTCCACCTCGGGCCAGGCGCTCAGGTGGGCGTTGTAATTGCCCACCGCGCCGTTCATCTTGCCGCGCATGGGCACGCGCGCGATCTGCTCGCGCACGGCCTGCAGGCGCCAGACCACATTGGCCAGCTCCTTGCCCACGGTGGTGGGGCTGGCGGTCTGGCCATGGGTGCGGCTGAGCATGGGCACCTCGGCGTGCGTGTGCGCCATGCCGCGCAGGGTCTGGATCAGGCCGTCCAGGCCGGGCAGCAACACCGCATCGCGCGCGGCCTGCAGCTGCAGGGCGTGGCTGGTGTTGTTGATGTCCTCGCTGGTGCAGGCAAAGTGCACAAACTCGGCCGCGCGCTCGAGCTCGGGATGGCCGGCAAAACGCGACTTGATCCAGTACTCGACGGCCTTGACGTCGTGGTTGGTGGTTTTCTCGAAGGCCTTGATGGCCTCGCCGTCGGCGACCGAGAAATCGCGCACGAGCTGCGCCAGGTGCGCGCGCGCCGGCGCCGACAGGGGCGGGAATTCGGCAAAGCCCTGCTCGGACAGCGCCACAAACCAGGCGATCTCGACCTCGACGCGGCGGTGCATGTAGCCGAGCTCGCTCATCAGCGGGCGCAGGCGTTCGAGCTTGGCGGCGTAGCGGCCATCCAGGGGCGAGAGGGCAGAGATCGGGGATAGGGACATCCCCCGATTGTAGGCGGGCGACCACCCCCACCCCCCATCAGGGCGGCCGCCTTGCCCTAGAATGCACCGAACACAGCTGTATTGGGAAGCGCTTCATGAAGTTGATCGGATCGGCGACCAGCCCCTATGTGCGCAAGGTGCGCATTGTTCTGGCCGAGAAAAAACTCGAGTGTGAATTCGTGACCGAGGACGTCTGGTCGGCCGACACGCGCATGGCCCAGACCAATCCGCTTGGCAAGGTGCCCGCGCTGGTGATGGAGGGCGGCGAGGTCATCCACGACTCGCGCGTGATCGTCGAATACCTGGACGCCCTCTCGCCGGTGGGCAAGCTGATCCCGGGCACCGGGCGCGAGCGCGCCGAGGTCAAGACCTGGGAGGCGCTGGCCGACGGGGTGCTGGACGCGAGCGTGCTGGCGCGCCTGGAGGCCACCTGGGGCGGCCGCAGCGACGCCCAGCGCAGCCCCGCCTGGATCGAGCGCCAGCTTGGCAAGGTCGACGCCGCCCTGCTGGCCATGGCCCGTGGCCTGGGCGACCGCCCCTGGCTGCACGGCATCCACATGAGCCTGGCCGACATTGCGGTCGGCTGCGCACTGGGCTATCTGGACTTCCGCTTCCCGCAAGTGCCCTGGCGCGAGCGGCATCCCCAGCTGGCGCAATACCAGTCGCGGCTGATGCAGCGCCAGAGCTTTGTCGACACCCAGCCCTGAGGGCCGCAGCGCTCAGGCGCGCAGCTGCCTCTTGAGCCAGCGCATGAGCGCGCCGATCAGCGGCAGGTGCTCGTAGAGCTCCTCGGCCGCGTCCCAGTAGTCGCGGTGCAGCAGCACCTGGCCCTGCGCGTTGAACACCAGCTGGCTGGCGCCCCGGATGGTGTGCGGCGTGCCCGCGCGACCCCGCGCAAAATGAAAATCCCAGGTCAAAAAAGCCTGCTCGCCCTCGAGCACCTGCTGCGTGACGACAAAGCGCGGCTGCTGCAGGGTCTGGAACATGTGGGCAAAGATGCGCTCGATGGCCGGCCAGCCCTGCACCTCGTTGAAGGGGTCCTTGAAGCGCGCATCGGGCGCATAGCAGCGCGCCATCTGCGCCAGGTTGTCGGGCGCGAGCTGTTCGTAAGCGCGCACCAGGGCCTGCAGGGCAGCGCGGTGGGTGTCGGGGGCCATGGTTGAGGACATCGGTGGGTGGGGGCTCAAAGCCCGGTCATGCGGCGCACCAGCGGCAGGCTCCAGCGATAGGGCAGCAGGCGCAAGGCCTGCAGCCAGAACGTGAAGCGCCGCGGGAACTGGATGTTGAATTGTCCACGCGCCCAGCCCCGCAACATCGCCCGCGCGGCCTCGGGCGGCTGCATCAGGGCGGGCATGGCAAAGGCGTTGCCAGCGGTCAAGGGGGTGGCGACAAAGCCCGGGTGGATCACGCTCACGCCGATGCCGCGCGGCTGAAGATCCAGCCACAGCACCTCGGCCAGGTGGGTGAGCGCGGCCTTGGTCGGGCCATAGGCCAGGCTTTGCGGCAGGCCATGCCAGCCGGCCACGCTGCTGACCAGGCTCAGGTGGCCGTGGCCCTGGCGCAGCAAAATGGGCAGCACCGCATCGAGCAGGCGCAGCGCGCCGCGGTAGTTGATGTCGTCATGGCGCAGCAGCTCGGTCAGGTCCAGCTCGTCGGCGCGCATGGGCTGGTAGTGACCGGCGCAATAGAGCACCAGGTCGAGCGGGCCTTCGGCGGCCAGCGCTTGCGCGGCCGTGGCCAGCGCCTGCGGCGAGCTCACGTCCACCGCGCGCCAGCGCACCTGTGGGTCGGCTTGCGACCAGGCCAGCACCTCGCGCGGGGCACGCGCCGACAGGGTCACGATGGCCCCGGCCTCGCGCAGCGCGCGGGCACAGGCCAGGCCAATGCCCGACGAGGCCCCGACGAGCCACACGCGTTTGCCCTGCCAATCGGTCAGGCGTGGATTGAGTGACATCAAGGCCTCCCAGGCAAGGGGCTGGCGCGGCGGAAGGACAGGGTCACCTCGCCCAGCGTCACACCGAGCTTGCTCATGCGGGCGCGGTTGAGCAGGACCTCGCGGTCCATCAGGTACATCCAGTCGTCAAACTCGACCTCCCAGACGCGGCCCTCGATCGGCAGGGCCATGGTGTAGCGCCAACGCAGGGCATTGCCGCTGGTCTGGCCCTCGGCCTGGCCCACCACATCGTCGGCGCGGCCGATGTAGCGCCCGCCAGGCAGGGCCTGCAGGCGCCAGATGCGGCGCTGGCGCTCGCCGTCGCTGTAGTCAAAGTGCTCGTCAAGGACGCCCTGATCGCCCTGCCAGCTGGCGTCGATGCGCACCGTGAAGCGTCGCCGGACCTGGCCAAAGCGGTCGGTGAAGATCCCCCAGGCGTCCACCCGGCCATTGAAATACTCGCGCAGGTCCAGCAGCGGGCGCTCGCGCGCCAGGTCTTCGACCTGCGGGCCGGCGCAGCCGGTCTGGGTGAGCGGCAACAGGGCCGCGCCGGACCAGAGGGCCAGGCGGCGCAGGCTGGCGCGGCGGTCGGCACTCACAGGTGAAGCGGTGGTGTGGGTCATGGGGTCTCCCGTTGAGGCAGCGGTTCAAACGTCCACAGGCGCGTGCGCAGCAGCAGGGCGGCGCCCAGCTTGAGGCCGCACGGCAGCAGGGCATAGGCCAGGGTCAGGGCATGCAGGGCGGCGGGGTCCTGGCGCCCCGGGGCATAGCCCCAGGCGGCCAGCAGGGGCAAGGCCAGGCCGGCGGCCAGGGCCAGGTTGAGTTTGGTCACCAGCTGCCACCAGCCCATGTAGGTGGCGGCCTGCGCCGGGTGGCCGGCGGCGGCAATGCCCTGGTTGAGCCAGGCCCCGGGCACCGTCAGGTCGGCCCCCAGGGCCAGGCCGGTGGCCACGCAGATCAGCGCAAAGGCCAGCTGGTCGCCCGCGCCCAGGGTGCTGGCGCCCACAAAGGCCAGCACCGACAGGCCCATGCCCGCCCACCAGGTGCGCGCCAGGCCCACGCGGGCCAGCACGCGCAGCCACAGCGGCAGGGACAGGGCGGCGGCCACAAAGTACAGGCCCAGAAAGAGCGGCACCTGGGTGGGGGCGGCCTGCAAGCGGTCTTGCACAAAAAACATCACCAGGGTGGCCGGCACCGCGCTGGCCAGGCCATTGCACAGGTAGACCAGCAGCAAACGGCGGAACCAGGGCTGTGTCCAGGGCAGCCAGAACGCCGCCGGCGCGTCGGGGGTGGCCGCTCGAGCCGCCGTGGCGTCACCGGCCCGCTGCCAGGCCCAGAGGCCCCCCATCAGGCCCAGGGCCAGGGCCAGCGTCGCCCAGGTCCAGCCGGCCAGGGCTGGCAAGGCGCTGGCCAAGAGCACGCCCAGGAGGGCCCAGCCCTCGCGCGCGGCCACCCAGCGGCTTTGTGCCAGGGCCCCGTCGCCCTGGCGCGCGGCCCAGGCCTGGTGCACGATGGCCAGGGCGCTGTAGGCCAGCTGGCACAGCATCAGCATCAGGGCCAACCAGGCCATGAGCGCCAGCGGCGCCAGCTCGGGTGCAAAGAACAGGCCAGCAAAGCCCCCCAACACCGCCAAGGCCAGCAGCGACAGCGCCAGGCGCTGCCGCAGCGGGGGGCCCTGCAAGAGGCGATCGCCCCAGCGGCCCAGCCAGGGGTCGATCAGGGCGTCCAGGCAACGCGTGCCCAGCAGCAAGAGGCCCAGCCAGGCCAGCGGCAGCGCGCCGCTGCGCGCATGGTGATCGGGCAGCTGCACATACAGCGGCAGGGCCACAAAGGCCAGCGGCAAGCCGAGCAGGCCGTAGCGCAAGGTCTGGGCGCGGCTGGGCAGGGGGGTCGCGCTCATGTCAGGCCCTGCAGCAAGCCGGTGCGCAGCGCCGGGGCGCGGGTGCGCGGGTCCAGCCAGATGCCAAAAAAGCGCGGCCCAAACGCCGGGTCCTGCACCGCGCCCAGGGGGCGCTCGTTGTGCCAGAAGGTGGTGGGCTGGCCCGGCTGCAAGCGCCCGGCCAGGCGGTCGCCCGGCTGCACGTCGGGAAACAGCGCCTGCATGCTGCTGCGCCAGTCCTGCGTCTGCGCCGGGGTCAGGGGGGACAGCTGCTGCATCTCCTGGATCGAGCGGCGCGCAATGTCGGCGCCCGCAAAGGCACGCAAGTAGCGCAGCTCCAGCACCAAGGGGTGCTGGGCAAAGGCCTCGGGCCGAAAGTCCGGCAAGGCCCACAAGCGGGCGTCGTAAATGGCCAGGCCCCAGACGGTCAGGCGCACCGGCGCGCTGACGCGGGCCCCCGGCAGGCGCGCCTCGGGGTCCAGGCGCCCGGCCTGGGCCGGTGGCGCGAGCAAGCTGGCCGCCAGGGTGCCGGCCAGGGCGCCCAGGCAGGCGCGGCGGGCGGGCTCAGGCCGGGCGGGTGAGGGTGAACTGAACGACATCGATGCTGCCGTCGTCAAAACCGGCCTCGCAATAGGCCAGATAAAAACTCCACAGGCGCACGAAACGCTCGTCAAAGCCGAGCTGGCGCACCTGCTCGATTTGCGCCACAAAGCCGTCGCGCCAGCGGCGCAGGGTCTCGGCGTAATCGGCGCCAAAGGCAAAGCGGTCGACCACCTGCAGGCCCGCGGCCTCGGCCTGCTGGCAAAACACCTGCGGGCTCGGCAGGCAGCCGCCTGGGAACACGTATTGCTGGATGAAGTCGGTCGAGTCGATGTAGCGCTCGAACAGGTCGTCGCGGATGACGATGCTTTGCACGCAGGCGCGACCGCCCGGCTTGAGCAGGCGCGCCAGCTGTCCGAAATAGGTGGGCCAGTACTCGCGCCCGACGGCCTCGACCATCTCGATCGAGACGATGGCGTCGTAGGGGCCGTCCTGGATGTCGCGGTAGTCCTGCAGGCGCAGGTCCGATTGCTCGGCCAGGCCGGCCCATTTCATGCGCGCACGGGCAAAGGCCAGCTGCTCGGTCGAGAGGGTCACACCGGTCAGGTGCGCGCCCATTTCCTGCGCCGCCAGCTCGGCCACCGCGCCCCAGCCGCAGCCGATCTCGAGCACGCGGTCGCCCGCCTGCACGCCGGCCATGCGCAGTGCGCGGCGCATCTTGGCCTGTTGCGCCTGCACCAGGTCGCCGTCGAGCCGACCCTCGAACCAGGCCGAGGAGTAGTTCATGCTCGGGTCAAGAAACAACTCGTAGAAGGCATTGCCCAGGTCGTAGTGCGCATGGATGTTGCGCCGGCTGTTGCGCCGGGTGTTGCGACGCAGCAGGTGGCGCAGGCGGTAGGCCAGGCGCCCAAACCAGTGGCCGTGGATCAGGGCGTCGAGCTCGCGCCGGTTGGCCAGGCCCACGCGCAGCACCTCGGTCAGCTGCGGGGTGCTCCAGTGGCCCGCCAGGTAGCTCTCGGCCAGGCCGATGTCGCCCGAACGCAAGAGCTGCTGGAACACCGACCAGTCGTGCACCTGCACATGCGCATGCGGGCCCGGGCCGCTGCTCTGGCCCAGCACATGCTCGGCCCCATCGGGGGTCTGCAGCACCAGGCTGCCGTGCGGGATGCGCTGGAGCAGGCGCAGGATGCGGCGGGCGGCGGCGGGCATGGGGCCGGCGGCACGGCCGCCGCTGCGGGGCAAAGTGGTGTCCATGGTCAACTCGTGAGGGAATCGGGAGGAATGTGGGGGGCCGAGCGCGTCACCAGCGCCGTGGGCGGTTCGGGCTTGCGCCAGAAGGGCACGCGCTTGCACCACAGGCGCAGCGCATGCCAGTGAATGCGCAGCACCACCGCCAGGCTCAGCAGCGGGTGGCGCCAGGCGGCACGGCGCAAGGCCTCGGGGGTGGCAGGCTCGAGCGTGCCGCTCCAGCTGGTCAGGATCAGGGGGCCGGCATCGTCGTCGTGCGTCACGCGGGCCACGATGCGGCCATGCGGGTGGGCGGCATCGGGGGCGCTGCGCAAAAACCGGAAGCGGTACTGGCCCTCGACACGGCAAAACGGCGACACATGAAAGACCTTGCGCGCCACCAGCTCCTGGCCGTAACGCGGCTGGTCCAGCAGGTAGGCATGGCGCTCGCCAAAGGTGTTGTTGACCTCGGCCACGATGGCCGCCAGCGTGCCGTCGGCCCGCTCGCAGTACCAGAAGCTCACCGGCTTGAAGCGATGGCCCCACAGGCGCGGATAGGTCTGCAACCAGATCTCGCCATCGGCATCGTGGATGCCCTCGGCGGCCAGCAGCGCCTGCATCCAGCCCAGGGCGCCACCTTGCGCCGGGCCGCGCCCGTCGCCATGGTCGGCATCGGCAAAGGACCACCAGCCCAGGCGATTGATGGGCAAGGCGGCCTGCGCAGCCTCGCGCTGCAGGCGGCGCATGGGCAAAAGCAAAAAACCGGTGGGGTAGGCAAAGGCATGGTGCGCCGGGCGCAGCCGGGTGTGGCGCACCTGGCCGTGCGCCAACAAAACCCCTGCGCTGCCCCGCTCGCTCATGCCGTGGCGGTGGGCGCAAAGGCGCCGCTGTGGATCTGCTTGAGCAAGGCCGCGCCCGCTTGCAGACCGGCCTTGAGGCCGTCTTCGTGGAAACCGTAACCGCACCAGGCGCCGGCGTACCAGGTGTTGCGCTCGCCCTGCAGGGCCGGCAACTGGTCCTGCGCGTCGATGGCGGCCAGGTCAAACACCGGGTGCTCGTAGCGCATCTCCTGGATCACCTGCGCGGGGTCGATCGGGCGCACCGGGTTGAGCGAGACCATCACCGCCTGCGAAAACGGCAAGGGCTGGAGCTGGTTGAGCCAGTAGTGCAGGCACACGCGCGCCGACTCGGTGCCGTCGTCGGGCGAGCGCTCGTAGTTCCAGGCCGCCCAGGCCTGGCGCTGCGGCGGCATGACCGAGGCGTCGGTGTGCAGCACCGCCCGGTTGGGCTGGTAGCGGATGGCGCCCAGCACGCGCTGCTCGGCCGCGCTGGGCTCGCGCAGCAGGGCCAGGGCCTGGTCGCTGTGCGTGGCCAGCACCACGCGGTCAAAGACCTCGCTGCGGCCGTCGGTGATGATGCGCACGCCTTGCGCCGGATCGGCCGAGCGCTCGATCAGGCGCACCGGGGTGTTCAGGCGCGCATCGGGCACGCGGGCCACGATTTTCTGCACATAGTCGCGCGCGCCACCGGGCACGCTGAACCACTGCGGGCGCTGGGTGATCTGCAGCAGGCCATGGTTGTGGCAAAAGCGGATCATGGTGGCCACCGGGAACTGCAGCATCTGGTCCGTCGGGCAGCTCCAGATGCAGCCGAGCATGGGCAGGAAATAGCCGTCGCGAAAGGCCGGGCCAAAGCGGTGCTGCAGCAGAAAATCGGCCAGCGGCTGGCGCAGTGCCTGCTCCTGCCCGGCGCGGGCAATGCGGGTGCACAGGGCGTTGAAGCGCACGATGTCGGCCAGCATGCGCCAGAACGTGGGACGCCAGAGGTTGGCGCGCTGGGCAAACAGGCCCGAGAGGTTGGTGCCACTCCAGACCAGGGCCGGCGCGCGGGCGCTGGCGGGCACCTGCACCGAGAACGACATGTCGCTGGGCACCGAGGGCACGCGCAATTGCTCGAACAGGTTCAGCAAATTGGGGTAGGTGCGCTCGTTGAAGACCAGAAAGCCGGTGTCCACGCCCCAGGTGCGCGGGCCTTGCGGGGTGGGCAAGGTCACGTCCACCGTGTGGGTGTGGCCGCCAAAATAATCGCCCGCCTCGAACAGGGTCAGGTCGGCGTGCTCGTGCAGGGTGTGCGCCGCCGCCAGGCCCGAGATGCCCGAGCCGACGATGGCCACGCGCATGCGCCGGCTCATGGGGGGCTCCGGCGGAACGCCGCCGGCACCGGTTCGGCCAGGCTTTTCTCAATGGCCGACACCATGCCGCGGCTGTTGGGCGCGGTCATGCTGTTGTAGCTGTCGACCACCCGGCCGTCACGGCCAATCAGGTATTTGTAGAAGTTCCAGCGCACAGGGGTGCCGCTTTGCGCGGCCAGTTGACGAAACAGGGGAATGGCCTTGCTGCCGCTCACATGCGAGGCCACGAACATCGGAAAGCGCACGCCAAAGGTGCTCTCGCAAAACTCGGCAATTTCTTTGTTGCTGCCCTTTTCCTGGGCAAAGTCATTGGACGGGAACCCCAGCACCACCAGGCCGCGCTCGCGGTAGCGGCTGTGCAAGGCCTCCAGGCCCTGGTACTGGCCGGTAAAGCCGCAAAAACTGGCGGTGTTGACGACCAACACCACCTGTCCGGCGTACTGGCAAAGGTTCTGCGGCTTCTCGTCCTGCAAGCGGGCAATGGTGTGCTGCAGCAGGGGCGGGCAGGCGGGCGCCTCGGACGCGGTCTGGGCTTGGGCAGGCGCCGCCAGCCCGATCGAGGACAGGGCCAGGAGCCAGCATTTGACGATGAGGTTCGACATTTGCCCTCTTAGATTCAATTTGTGACTGATCAGTTTAAACTCCAGCTTTGACATTGTCATCCCCCTGCGTGCTGGAGGTTATTCATGGCCCGATCGTCCCCGCCGTCCAACGGTTTTCGCGGCAACAAACAGGGCTTGCCCAGCAAGCCCTGCGCCGCCTGCGGCCGCCCCATGACCTGGCGCAAGCGCTGGGCCGCCACCTGGGAGACGGTCAAATACTGCAGCGATCGCTGCCGCCAGGCGCGGGGCCCACGCGGCGCCGACGCCGCATGAGGGCCACCCCCCGCCGGCTGGTCCTGATCCTGGGCGATCAGCTGGCGCACGACCACCCCGGATTGGCCAGCTTTGACCCGGCGCAAGACCGGGTGCTGATGATCGAGGCGCCAGGGGAAGCGGTGCGCGACGGCACCCAAGGCAGCGGTCTGTGGTCCCACAAAGCGCGGATCGTGCTGTGTCTGAGTGCCATGCGGCACTTTGCCCTCACGATTAAAGCACGAGAGTGGCCGCTCACCTACTTTCCACTGGAGCGGGACGGCCCCGCCAGCTTGTGCGCCCGCCTGGCCGAGGTGCTGGCCCGCCTGGCCCCGCAGGAACTGGTGCTGATGGCCGTGGGCGACTGGGCCCTGGCGCAAGACCTGGCGGCCACCGCGCAGGCCGCCGGGGTGCCCCTGACCTGGCTGGACGATCCGCACGAATGGTGCTCGCGGCAGGACTTTGCCCGCTGGGCCAAGGGCCGGCGCCAGCTGCGCATGGAGGACTTTTACCGCCACATGCGCCGGCGCACGCAGGTGCTGATGGACGGTCAAGCGCCCGTCGGGGGCCGCTGGAACTTTGACGCCGACAACCGCAAGGGCTTTGGCCGCCAAGGCCCGGGCGTGGTGCCCCCGCCGCCCCGCTTTGCGCCCGACGCCATCACGCAAGAGGTGATGCGCCTGGTGCAAACGCATTTTGCCGACCACCCCGGCTCGCTGGCGCACTTTGCCTGGCCGGTCACGCGCGAGCAGGCGCTGGCCGCGCTGCAGGATTTTGTGCAGCACCGGCTGGCGTCCTTTGGGCCCTGGCAGGACGCCATGTGGACCGACCTGCCGTTTGGCTGGCATGCGCTGCTGGCCAGCAGCCTGAACCTGCACCTGCTGGACCCGCGCGAGGTGGTCGCCGCCGCGCTGGCGGCCTGGCGCGCGCAGGACCTGCCCCTGGCCAGCGTGGAGGGCTTTGTGCGCCAGGTGCTGGGCTGGCGCGAGTTTGTGCGCGGCGTGTACTGGCTCGACATGCCCGGCATGGCGCAGGCCAATGCCCTGGACCACCAGCGCCCGCTGCCCCCCTGGTACTGGGACGGGCGCAGCCGCATGGCCTGCATGCGCGCGGCCATCGGGCAGACGCTGGCGCACGGCTATGCGCACCACATCCAGCGCCTGATGATCACCGGCCAATTTGCCCTGCTGGCGCAGGTGCAGCCACAGGCGCTCAGCCGCTGGTACCGCTCGGTGTATGTGGATGCCCTGGAGTGGGTGGAGATGCCCAACACCCTGGGCATGGCCCTGCACGCTACCGGCGCGCGCATGACCAGCAAGCCGTATGTGGCCAGCGGCCAGTATGTGGCGCGCATGAGCAATTACTGCCAGGGCTGCGCCTACCAAAGCGCGCTGCGCAGCGGCCCGCAGGCCTGCCCGATGACGGTGCTTTACTGGGCCTACCTGCTGCGCCACGAGGCCACCCTGGCGGGCAATCCGCGCATGTCGCTGGTGCTGGCGGGGCTCAAGAAAATGGGCGAGGACGAACGCCGCGCCATCTTGGCGCAGGCCGACGCCTTGCTGGCGCAAGACGATCTGGGCCAGGGCCTGCCGGCGGCGGCAGAACCGGCCAGCCTGTGGGATGATTCAGCCCCTAAGATTGTGTGACCCGGCCTGTTTGGGCCATGTTTTGGAGCGCCCCATGGTGGACAACGGACGTTTGCAAATCCCCTCGATGAAAGACCGCTGCTCGGCCGCCGAATGGCAGGCCCGGGTTGACCTGGCCGCCTGCTACCGGCTGGTGGACCTGTACGGCATGTCGGACATGATGGCCAACCACATCTCGATGCGCGTGCCCGACGAGGAGGGCGCCTTCCTGATCAACGCCTACGGCATGATGTACGAGGAGATCACGGCCTCGAGCCTGATCAAGATCGATGTGCACGGCAACATCCTGGCCAAGCCCGACTTTGGCGCGCTCAACTACGGCATCAACCGCGCCGGCTATGTGATCCACAGCGCGGTGCACGAGGCGCGCCCCGAAGTGGGCTGCGTGATCCACACCCACAGCTGGGCCTCGATGGCGGTGTCGGCCCTGGCGTGCGGGCTGCTGCCCATCACCCAGACCTCGATGCGCTTTCTGAAGATTGGCTACCACGACTACCAGGGCGTGGTGCTGTCCGAGGACGAGCAGGCCTCGCTGGTGGCCGATCTGGGCGACGGCGAAGCGCTGATGCTGCGCAACCACGGCGCGCTGGTGGTGGGCCGCACCGTGGGCGAAGCGTTCAACTGGATGCACCGGCTGGAGCTGTCCTGCCGCACCCAGCTGGCGGCCATGGCCTGCCAGTCGCCGCTGGTCTCGGTGCCGCCGCCGGTGCTGGAGGAGACCTGGAACAACTACCAGCCCGGCACCCGCCGGCCCTATGGCCAGATGGAGTGGCCGGCGCTGCTGCGCAAGCTCGACCGCCTGGACCCGGGCTACAAAACCTGAGGCCCGGCCCATGCGCCAGACCCTCCGTTTGCTGATGTCGCAGCACGCGCTGGATGCCACGGCCGCCGAGCGCGCGGCCTTTGACGCCGAGCACGCCAGCTCACACACCTTGGAGTGGGTGAGCATCGAGGCGGCGCTGGCGGCGCAGCGGCGCGACCTGGACGCGGCCTTCATCTCGCGCGAGGTGACCGGCGCCTCGACCAAGCACGAAATTCACCCCGAGCTGCAAGCGGTGTACGACCTGCTGCTGGCCAACCAGGGCCTGCGCTGGGTGCACATCCACTCGGCCGGCGCCGATCGCGCGGTCTATGTGGCGCTCAAGGCGCGCGGTGTGCAGATCAGCACCTCCTCGGGCGCCAATGCCCCGGTGGTGGCCGCCAGCGCCCTGGCGGGCATGCTGGCGCTGGCGCGGCGTCTGCCGCTGCTGTGGCGCGAGCAACAGGCACGCGCCTGGATCCCGCTCATGGGCCCGGGCCGCATGCCGCGCGACCTGCCGGGGCAGACGGTGTGCGTGATCGGCTGGGGGCCCATTGGCCAGCAGCTGGCGCGCCTGGTCAAGGCCCTCGACATGCGGGTGATCGCGGTGCGCACGCAAGCCCGACCCGACGAGGACGGGGTGCGCATGGTGGGCTTTGCACAGCTGCACGAGGCGCTGGCGCAAAGCGACTGGCTGGTGCTGGCCTGCCCCCTGACCGCGCAGACCCAGCAGCTCATTGGCGCGCGCGAGCTGCGGGCCATGCCCGCGGGCGCGCACCTGATCAACGTGGCGCGCGGCGAATGCGTGCGCCAGGACGAGCTGTGCGAGGTGCTGCAATCGGGCCACCTGGGCGGCGCCTACCTGGACGTGTTTGCGCACGAGCCGCTGCCGCAAGACTCCCCGCTGTGGTCCATGCCGCAGGTGCTGGTCACACCGCACGCGGCCGGCCATTCGGACGGCAACGAGGGCCGCGTGCAGGCCATGTTCTGGCGGGGCCTGCGCCACTGGCTGCAAGGCGGCGCATAAGGGCGCGCGCGGTGGCCGCAAGCGGCCAGCGCGGCGACGGGCTCAGCGGCGGGCAGCCGTCAAGCGCTGCCAGAGGCGGGCGCTCCACTGGGCCAGGTCGTCGAGGTAGGTGAACACCACCGGCACCACCAGCAGGCTCAGCACCGTGCTGGTGATCAGGCCGCCAATCACCGCAATCGCCATCGGCGAGCGAAAGCTCGCGTCGGCCGTGCCCCAGCCGATGGCAATCGGCAGCATGCCCGCGCCCATGGCAATGGTGGTCATGATGATGGGGCGGGCCCGTTTGTGGCAAGCGTCCATCAGCGCGTCCCAGCGGCTCATGGGCGGCACCGCGGGGGTGTCGCCATGCGCGGGCTTGCCGCGTCGCGCCTCGATGGCGTATTCGACCAGCAGGATCGAGTTCTTGGTCGCAATGCCCATCAGCATGATCAAGCCGATCAGCGAGGGCATGGAAAAACTCTTTTGCGCCAGCAGCAGGCCCACAAAGGCGCCACCGAGCGACAGCGGCAGCGCCGCCAGGATGGTGATCGGGTGCAAAAAGCCCTTGAAGAGCAGCACCAGCACGATGTAGATGCACAGCACGCCAATGCCCATGGCCAGGGCAAAGCTGGCAAAGAGCTCGCCCATCACCTCGGCGTCGCCGATCTCGACCACCTTCACGCCGGCGGGCAGCTGCTGCAAGGCCGGCAGCTTGGCCACTTTTTCGGTGACCTCGCCCAGGGGCTGGCCCGAGAGCTCGATCTCGAAGTTGATGTTGCGCTGGCGGTCGTAGCGGTCGATCACCGCCGGGCCGCCGGTGATCTGCACGCTGGCCACCTGGCCGAGCATGACCGGGCCGCGCGCGCCGGGCACCATCAGGCGCTCGAGCGTGGCCAGGTCCTCGCGTGCGTCCTGGTGCAGGCGCACCACAATCGGCACCTGGCGCTGCGACAGGTTCAGCTTGGGCAGCTGGGCGTCGTAGTCGCCCAGGGTGGCCACGCGCAAGGTGTCGGCCATGGCGGCACTGGTCACGCCCAGATCGGCCGCGCGCGCAAAGTCCGGCCGCACCGACACCTCGGGCCGCACCAGGCTGGCGGTCGAGGCGATCTGGCCCAGGCCCTCGATGGTGCGCAGGTCGCGGTCCACCGCCAGCGCCGCCTCTTGCAGCGCCCGCGGGTCCTCGCCGGTCAGCACCAGCACGTATTTCTCGCCCGAGCCGCCCAAGCCCACCTTGCTGCGCACGCCCGGCACCTCGGCCAGCACCTGGCGGATCTCCTGCTCGATCAGCTGTTTGCGCGGGCGCTCGCCGCGCGGGCTGAGCTGGATCGTCAAGGTGGCCTTGCGCGCCTCGGCGGCGCCGCCACCCGCAAACGGATCGGTGCCGGCGCTGCCGCCCCCAATCGTGGTGTAGACGGTGCGCACATGGTCCACCTTGGCCAGGCGCTGGCGCGCCGCCTCGGCGCTTTGCAGGGTCTGGCTGAGCGTGCTGCCCGGCGGCAGCTCCAGATAGACCTGGGTCTGCGAGTTGTCATCGGGCGGGATGAAGCCCGTGGGCAGCAGCGGGATCAGCGCCACCGAGCCAAAGAAGAACAGCGTCGCGCCGATCATGGTGACCAGGCGATGGCGGGTGCACCAGGTGACCCAGCGCATGTAGTGGCGCAGCCACATCGGGTCGCGCTCGGTGTGCGCCACGATGGGCTTGAGCATGTACGCCGCCATCATGGGCGTGAGCATGCGCGCCACCACCAGCGAGGCAAACACCGCCAGCGCCGCGGTCCAGCCAAACTGCTTGAAGAACTTGCCGGCAATGCCGCTCATGAAGGCCGTGGGCAGAAACACCGCCACCAGGGTGAAGGTGGTGGCAATCACCGCCATGCCGATCTCGTCGGCCGCCTCCATCGCGGCCTGGTAAGGGGTCTTGCCCATGCGCAGGTGGCGCACAATGTTCTCGACCTCGACGATGGCATCGTCCACCAAAATGCCCACCACCAGCGACAGCGCCAGCAGGGTCACGACGTTGATCGAAAAGCCCAGCCAGGCCATGCCCACAAAGGCCGGGATCATCGACAGGGGCAGGGCCACGGCCGACACAAAGGTGGCGCGCCAGTCGCGCAGGAACATCCACACCACCAGCACCGCCAGAATCGCCCCTTCGTAGAGCAGCTTGAGCGAACCCTCGTACTCTTCCTCGACCGGGGTCACAAAATCAAAGGACTCGGTGATCTCGATATCGGGCCGGTCAGCGCGGATCTGGGTGAGCATCTGGCGCACCTGGCGGCCCACCTCGACCTCGCTCTCGCCGCGGCTGCGCACCACCTCAAAGCCCACCACCGGGCGCCCGTCGAGCAGGGCCGCCGAGCGCTGCTCGGCCAGGGTGTCCTGCACCTCGGCCACGTCCGACAAACGAATGCGCGCGCCGCGCGAGGTGGCCAGCTCGATCTGGCCGATCTGCGCGGCCGTGTCCACGGTGGCCAGCAGGCGCACCGGTTGCTCGCCGGTGCCCATGTCCATGCGGCCACCCGAAGCCTCCTGCTGCACCTGGCGCAGCTGGCGCGAGACCTCGGCGGCGGTGATGCCCAGCGACTGCAGGCGCACCGGATCGAGCGCGATGCGCACCTCGCGGCTGACGCCGCCCACGCGGTTGACAGCACCCACGCCCTTGATGGCCAGCAGCTTGCGCGTGAGGTCGTTGTCGACCCACCAGGACAGGGCCTCGTCGTCCATGCGCGCCGAGCGCACGGTGTAGGCCAGCACCGGGGTGCCCGCCAGGTTGATCTTCTGCACAATGGGCTCGCGCAGGTCGCCGGGCAGATCACCCCGCGCGGTCTGCACCGCCGAGCGCACCTCGTCGAGCGCCTCCTGCACCGGTTTTTCCAGGCGGAACTCGCCGGTGATGATCACCACCCCGTCCTGCACCTTGGTGTAGATGTGCTTGAGGCCTTGCAGGGGCGCGATGGCGTTTTCCAGCTTGCGCGCCACATCGGTCTCGAGCTGCGAGGGCGAGGCTCCGGGCAGGCTGGCGGTGACGCTGATGGTGGGCAGGTCCAGATCGGGGAAGTTCTGCACCTTCATGGCGCGGTAGCCGATGACGCCGGCCAGCGTCAGCAGCACAAACACCATCAGCGACGCAATCGGGTTGCGGATGGACCAGGCGGAAACATTCATGTTGCGATCCGTCAGACAAAGGGGCTGATCGGCCCGGGCTTAGGGCGTGACCACGCGCACGCGGTCACCCTGGTTGAGAAAGGCGCCACCACTGGCCACCACCCGCGCCCCGGACGCCAGGCCCGAGAGGATTTCCATCTGCCCCTGCACCAGGCGGCCGGTCTGGACCTTGCGCTGGGCCACGCGGTCGCCCTCGGTCAGCTCGTAGACGTAGCTAAAGCCCTCGCGCACCACCACCGCCGATTGCGGCAGCGTCATGGCCTGCGACTGGCCCAGCTGCAACTCGCCGCGCACATAGGTGCCCACCCGCACCGCCGGGTGCTGGCCCTTGAGGTCCACATAGACCAGCGCGTTGCGGCTGGCCGGATCGAGCGTGGGCGCGACCATGCGCACCTGGCCCGTCATCTGGCCCCCGCCCGGGGCCTGCACCGTCACGCTGGCACCGACCCGGATGCGCGGCAGCTCGGCCGCGGTCACCTCGGCGCGCCACTCCAGGCGCCCCTGGCGAATCAGGCGAAAGAGTTCGGCACCGGGGCCCGGCACCTGGCCCACCGAGGTCAGGCGCGCCGAGATGATGCCGTCGTCGGGGGCGCGCACCTCGGCCTGCGCCAGGCGCAGCTGGTGCAAATCGGCCTGCGCCCGCAGGGACTGCACGCGCGCGGCCGCCTGCGCCTCGCTGGCCACCGCCTGGCTCAGCTGGGCGGTGCTGAAAAAGCCCTGCTGCTGCAGGCTGCGCGCCCGCTCGGCCTGGGCCCGCGCCTCTTGCGCCAGGGCCTGCGCCTCGGCCAGGCTCGCCTGGGCCTGGGCCAGCTCGGCGCGCAGCGTGTCCGCTTGCATCAGCGCCAGCACCTGGCCGCGCTTGACCGCATCGCCCACATTGACCCGCACCTCGCGCAGGGCCAGGCCGTTGATCTCGGCGCCAATCACCGCCTCCTGCCAGGCCTGGACGGTGCCGGTGGCCGGCAGCGTCAGGGGCAGGGTCTGGGTGCGTGGCTGCACCAGGGTGACCGACAGCACAGGGCGTGCGGTGGGGGTCGAGGCCGCCGGGGCCGGGGCGGTCTGCGCCAGCACCGGGCCGGCCAGGGCACAGCACAGGGCCACGCCCGTCCAGTTGGCGCGCCAGCGGCGCTGCATCGTGTGGACCATGGTCATCAGAACTCCGCAATATGAGGCCCGTGGCATGACGCGCAGGGCCGAGAGGCAAAACAACAAGTGTAGCGGCGCAAGCACAAGCCGTGCCGGGCCGAGGGCTCAGGCGGGAGCGGTCACCATCACGGCCGCCCACAAGCGGCGCACCGCCGCCTGTTCGTCGGCCAGGGCATCGGCCGGCCACTGGGTCGGCTCCTCGTTCAGGCGCGCGCGGTGCTGGGCACGGCGCAGCGCCCGGTAGGCATCGGCGGCGGCATGGCCCACGCCAGCGGGCAAGAGGCCCAGCTGTTCGGCGCGCTGGAGCAGGGCGATGTTGCCCACGTTGTCGACCAGGCCCGGGTGCGTGGCCGAATGCGCCAGCACCAGGAACTGCACCGCGAACTCGACGTCGACCATGCCGCCCACGCTGTGCTTGAGGTCAAAGTGATGGGGCGGCACCAGGTGGGCGCTGCGCACGCGCTCGCGCATGGCCACGATTTCCGCGCGCAGGCTCTGCGCATCGCGCGGGGCCGCCAGCACCGCCTGGCGCACGCGGTCAAAGGGCGCGCGCAAGGCCTCGTCGCCCATCACAAAGCGCGCCCGCGTCATGGCCTGGTGCTCCCAGGTCCAGGCGGTGTTGCTGCCGCGTTGCTGCTGGTAATCAGCATAGGCCGCAAACTCGGTCACCAGCAGGCCGGCGTTGCCGTTGGGGCGCAAGGCGGTGTCAATCTCGAACAGATCGCCTTGCCCGGTCTTGACGGTCAGCCAGTTGATCAGCTTGCGCACAAACGTGGCGTAAATCTCTTGCGCACGCTCATGGGGGTCCTGGTAGACAAACACGATGTCGAGGTCGCTGCCATACCCCAGCTCCTTGCCGCCCAGTTTGCCGTAGCCGATGATGGCCAGGGCCGGCGTGTCGCGGTGCCGGGTCTTCAGTCGCTCCCAGCACCACTGCGCGGTCACGCGCAGGACCGCATCGGCCAGGGCGCTCAGGTCGTCGGCCACCTGCTCAACGCTCAGCACGCCCTCGACATCGCGCGCCAGGGTGCGGAACTGCTCGGCATGGTGGGCGCGGCGCAAGAGGTCGAGCAGGCTCTCCTCGTCGTCCTCGCCGGTGCGCTGCAGGGCACGGCGGCGCGAGGCCAGCTCGGCCTCGAACTCCTGCGCGTCAAAGCGGCTTTGGAACAGGTTGCCGCCCGCCAGCTCGTCGATCACCCCAGGGTGCTGGAGCAAATAGCGCGCCGGCCAGCGCGCCGCGCCCAGCAGGCGCAGCAGGCGCTGGTGCACCGAGGGGCGCTCGAGCAGCAGGGCCAGGTAGCTTTCGCGGCGCAGCAGCGGCTCGATCCAGTCGAGCATGCGGCGCACCGCCTCGTCGTCGGTCTCGCCAGCGGCCAGCCACTGCGCGGTGCGCTGCAGCAGGCGCTGCAAGCGGCCGCGCGCGTCTTCGCGCAAGGACTGCACGCGCGGGGTGGCCAGCAGGGTCAGCACGCGCTCGCCCAGCTCGCCCGAAAAGCCTTCGGCCTGGCCGCTGACCTCGCGGGTCTTGCCGCCGCAGCCGCGGCACTCGCGGTCGCCGCCCAGCAAGCTGTCAAACTCGTGCGCCACTGTCTCGCGGTGGCGGTCCAGCTCGGCCAGAAATTCGCGCACCCCGGGCAGGCCCATGGTGCGGGCCAGGTAGGCCAGATCGGCATCGTCGGTGGGCAGCACATGCGTCTGCTGGTCGTCGAGGTACTGGATGCGGTGCTCGACGTTGCGCAAAAAGGTGTAGGCCTGCGCCAGCGCCAGCGCGGTCGTCTCGGGCATCAGGCCGGCGCGCGCCACGCGCTGCAAGGCATCGAGGGTGGAGCGGGTGCGCAGCTCGGGGAACTGACCGCCACGCACCACCTGCAAGAGCTGCACGATGAACTCGATCTCGCGGATGCCCCCGCGCGAGAGCTTGATGTCGTTGGCACGCTCGGGATGGCCGGCGCTGCGTTTGGCCGAGTGCTCACGGATTTGCCGGTGCAGCACGCGCAGGGCCTCGAAGACGTTGTAGTCCAGGTATCGGCGGAACACAAAGGGCAGCACCACCTGGCGCAGGGCCAGGGCCGAGCCGTCGCGCTTGGCCCGCTGCGGCGCCACCACGCGGCTCTTCATCCAGGCAAAGCGCTCCCATTCACGGCCCTGCACCAGCAGGTACTGCTCCAGGGCTTCGAGCGAGACCACCGAGGGGCCCGAGTTGCCATTGGGACGCAGGGCCAGGTCGACACGGAACACAAAGCCGTGTTCGGTGACATCGCCGATCAGGGCGTAGATGCGCTTGACCGCGCGCGCAAAGTAGTCCTGCACGCTGATGCGCTGTCGCCCCTGGGCATTGCCCGCCGTCTCGCCGTCCTCGTCGTACACATAGATCAGGTCGATGTCGCTGGACACATTGAGCTCGCGCGCGCCCAGCTTGCCCATGCCCAGAATCCACAGCTGGGCGCGCTGGCCATCGGCGCGCAGCGGGGCGCCGTGCAATTCATCGAGGTCGGCAAAGGCCTGTTCGCAGGCCTGGTCCAGGCACAACTCGGCCAGCCAGGTCATGGTGTGCGTGACCTCTTGCAGCGTGGCCTGCTGCGCACCGTCGCGCATCACCAGGCGCTCGAGCGTGAGCTGGCGCAGCACCCGCAAGGCCGCGCCCAGGTCCAGTCCGCGGCCGCGAAGGGCAACCAGGGCGGCCTGCAAGGCGTCTCGGTCCAGGGGGCCCGGCGGCAGCAGCGGCATCCAGTCGGCGTAGCGACGCTGCAGGCGCTGCACCAAGCGGGTGATAATTCCAGAAAACTCGTGATCCACCGTCGTGCTATCCCTCTCACCCCTGGCCGTTTGGCCCACCCTGTCGCGCTGGCTTGAACGCCTGTGGCGCGGTCTGGCCTGGGCCTTGCTGGCAATGGGTTTGCTGCTGGCCTTGGCATGGGGCGTGCTTCATGTCTGGATTGTGCCGCGAATCGGCGAGCTGCGTCCCGAGCTGGAGCAGTTGGCCCGCCGGCAACTCGGGGTCCCGGTGGAGATCGGCCAGATCGAGGCCACGGCGACCGGCTGGGTGCCCTCATTCGAGCTGCGCCAGGTCCGCTTGCTCGACGCACAGGGCCAGGCGGTGCTGTCCTTGCCCCGGGTGGCGGTGGCCATCAGCCTGCGCTCGGTGCTGCAGCTGCACCTGGAGCAGCTGGTGCTCGACCGGCCCGAGGTCCAGGTGCGACGCGACCAGGGCGGGCGCTGGTGGGTTGCCGGGACCCCGCTCAGCGCCCAAGGCGGCGACTCGGCGCTGGCCGATTGGCTGCTGGCCCAGCGCGAGGTGGTGGTGCGTGGCGGTCAGGTGCGCTGGCAGGACGAGATGGCCGATGCGGCCGCCACCCCGCCGGTGTTTCAAGACCTGGACCTGGTGCTGCGCAACGGCCCGCGCGCCCACCTGTTTCGCCTCGACCTGAGCCCGCCGGCCGAGGCCGGCGCGCGCCTGGTGCTGTCGGGGCAGTTCCGCCGGGGCCTGTGGTCGGTGCACGCGGGCCGCTGGCGCGAATGGACCGGGCAGCTCTATGTGCACGCCCCCGATGTGGACCTGGCGCCGTGGGGCCGGTGGTTGCCCGCCGCGATGGCCTTGCCACAAGGGCGAGGGGCGCTGCGGGCCTGGCTGGACCTGGCCCAGGGCCAATGGCGCGAGGCGGTGGCCGATGTGGCGCTGCGCGAGCTGCGCGTGCAGGCCGACCCGGGCGGGCAGGCCCTGGCCTTGAAGTCCTTGTCGGGGCGGCTGTCGGCCAGCTGGCGCCCGCAAGGCCTGAATGTCCGCACCCGCGAACTGGCGTTTGAGACCGCCTCCGGTCTGCATTGGCCGGGCGGCAATGTGGCGCTGGAATGGGCGCCGGCGGGCACCGACACCCCCGAGCGCGGAACCCTGAGCGCCGACCGGCTGGACCTGCAGGCGCTGCGTGAGCTGGCGCTGCGCCTGCCCATGCCCGAGGCCATGGTCGCCCCGCTGCAAGCGGCATCGGTCAAGGGCCTGGTCACCCAGCTGCAGTGGCGCTGGCAAGGGCCCTGGAAGCAGATGCAGGACTGGTCGCTCAAAGCCAGTGCCCAGCAGTTGGCCCTGCAGTGGCCCGACGCCATGACACGCCCCGGGTTCAGCGGGGCGCAGCTGGAGCTGAGCGCGACCCCGAAGGACGGGCAGCTGCAGCTGTCGATGCCCAAGGGCGGGGCGGTGGTGCTGGCCGGTTGGCTGGAGGACGCGACGGTGCCGCTCAACGAGCTGCGCGCCGAGCTGCGCTGGCGCCGCGAGGGCACGCGTTGGCAGGTGCCCGCCTGGAGCTTGGCGCTGGCCAATGGCGACGCGCGGGCGCAGCTCAAGGGCAGCTGGCAAAGCGAGGCCGACGGCAGCGGCCCGGGCGAGCTGACACTCAACGGGCAAATACCGCAAATCGCCGCGGCCCGCGTGCAGCGCTACTTGCCGCAATCACTGCCGCGCAGCGTGCGCCAATATGTGCGCGAAGCCATCACCCGTGGGCAGGTGCAGAACGTGCAGGTGCAGCTGCAAGGCCCCCTGGCGGCCTTCCCGTTTGCCAACCCGGCGCAAGGCGAATTCCGGATCGGTGCACGCCTGCGCGATGTGGGCATGAGCTATGTGCCCAGCTATTTGCAGCCCGCCGGCAGCCTGCCTTGGCCCGCCCTGCACGACATCGACGGCGAGCTGGTCTTTGAGCGCCAGGGCATGCGCCTGTCGCAAGCCAGTGCACGGGGCCTTGAGCCGCGCACCGGCATCGCCATCAGCAATTTGCAAGCCCATATCCCGCAACTGGGGCAAGACCCACAGCTGCAGGTCAGCGCCGATTTGCGCGCCAGCGTGCCGCAAGCTCTGCAGGTCATCAACGGCTCCCCGATCGGGGCCATGATCGGCGGCAGCCTGGCCGCCGCCAACGGCAGCGGCGTGGTGCAGACGCGCCTGCAGCTGAGCATCCCACTGCTGCGCGCGGCCAACACCCAGGTCCAGGGCCTGCTCCAGTTTGCCGGCAACGACCTGCAGCTCGACCCCGCCATCCCCCCCCTGGAGCGCATCCAGGGCAGCTTGCAATTTCAGGACAAGGGCTTTGCGCTGCAGAACGTGAGCGCGCGCATGCTCGATGGCCCGGTGCGGCTGGAAGGCGGACTGCGCGAGCAGGTGCTCGGCATCCGCGGCCAGGGGCAGGTGGGGGTTGACGGCTTGCGCCAAGCAAGCATGTGGTCCCCGCTCGAGCGTGTGCTGCCCTATCTGAAGGGCAACACCGCGTACAACGCGAACGTGCAATGGACGCCGGGCCTGTTTCGGGTGTCGGTGCAAAGCAGCCTGGAGGGCATGGCGCTGACCTTGCCGGCGCCACTGGGCAAGCGCGCCGAGCAAGCCCAGACCCTGCAACTGGAGCGGCGCGTGGAGGGCAGCGGCCGCAACCAGCGCGAGCAGCTCTCGCTGGCCCTGGGCCAGATCGCGTCGGTGCAGTATGTGCGGGATCTGTCGGGCCCCAGCCCCCGCGTGCTGCGCGGGCATCTGGCGCTGGGTCCGTCGGCCTTGCCCCTGCCTGGCCTGCCCGCCAGCGGGGTGTCGGCGCAGGTGCAGCTCGAGCAGCTCTCGCTCGATGACTGGGAGACCCTCTGGCCCAGTGGCGGCGGCAGCGCCCAGGACCTGGCCACCCTGGGGGCCTACCTGCCGAGCCAGGTGCGCTTGCAAAGCGGCGCACTGACCCTGGACAAACGCACCCTGCACGATCTGCGCGCGCAACTGACCCGGGACGGCACGCTCTGGCGCGGCCAGGTGGATGCGCGCGAGATCAGCGGTCAGTTCGAGTACCGGCCCGCGCAAGCCGACCAGCCCGCGCGGCTGTTTGCGCGCTTGCCCCGCCTGTCCCTGCCGCCCTCGAGCGTGAGCGAAGTGGAAGCGGCGCTGGAGGCGCCGCCACTGAGCCTGCCCACGCTGGACATCGTCATCGAGCAACTGGAGCTGCGGGGCAAATTGCTGGGCCGGCTTGAAATCGAAGCCAGCAACCGCGAGTTGGCGCGCAGCGGCGGCCCCATGCCCGCCCGCACACCACGCGAGTGGCAGCTCAACAAATTCAACCTGACGCTGCCCGAGGCGCAGCTGCGCAGCCGTGGCCGCTGGGTCGGCACCGGCGACAGCGCCAACCCACGCCGCTCCGACATCGACTTCGAACTCGACATCGCCAGCGGCGGCGCCTTGCTCGACCGCCTGGGCACCCCTGGCGCCCTGCGCGCCACCCCCGGCCGCATTGCCGGTCAGGTGCAGTGGGCCGGTTCGCCGCTGAGCCCGCATTTCCCGAGCATGAGCGGTCGCTTTCGCATGGAAATGGGCCGCGGCCAATTCCTCAAGGCCGACCCCGGGGTGGCCAAGCTCTTGGGCGTGCTGAGCCTGCAGGCCTTGCCACGGCGCTTGCTGCTGGATTTCAGCGACGTGTTCCGCGAGGGCTTTTTGTTCGACTCGGCACAAGGCGATGTGGTGATTGAACGCGGCATTGCCAGCACCCGCAATTTGCAGATCAAGGGCGTCAACGCGCTGGTGCAAATGGAAGGGCGCGTGGACCTGATCCAGGAAACGCAGCAGCTGCAGGTGCTGGTGCTGCCCTCGCTGGACGCGGGCACGGCGGCCCTGGTGGCCGGCATCACCGCCGGACCGGTGGTGGGGCTGACCTCGTTCCTGGCCCAGCTCTTTTTGCAAAAGCCGCTGGCCCGGGCCTCCAGCCAGGTGTTTGTGATCGATGGCAGCTGGGGGGACCCGCGGGTCACCCGCGTTGAGTCGCCAGGCACAGGCGCCACACCGGCCCCGCGCCCATGAGTGTGGCGTCGGGACGCTCCATCGAGCGCTTGCTCGCCCCTCTGCGCCAAGCGGGGCTTCAGCTGCGCCGGCGCCGATTCTGGCTTTGGGTCTGGCTGATTGCCTTGGTGCTGGCGGTGCTGGTGACGCTGGTGTGGTTGGCCAGCCGCTACGAGGCCAGCACGCTGCAGGCCGAGGTGGAGCGGGATGCGCAAGACGCGGCCAGCGATGTGCGCAATGCCTTGCAGCGGCACATCCAGGCGGTGCAGGGCCTGCGCGCCTTGTCGGGCGACCAAGACGCCATGTGGCAGCAACACGCGCAAGGCCTGCTGGTGCAACACCGTGACTGGCTGCGCATCGAGTCGCGCAGCCCCGATGGCCGGCTGCTGCGGTCGGCCGACTCGCCGCATCAGTCACCGGTGTTCGATGTGCGCACCCGCGCCAACTGGCTCGGCGAGATGGAGCAGGCCTGCCAGCGTGCCGCGCGCCAGGGCACCCCGGTGTTCTCGCGCAGCTACTTTTTACCGGCCGCGGTGGGGCGTGCCCAAGAAGCGTCGGGCATGGAGTTGATCGAGCTGTGCGTGCCGCATTTTGTGCAAGGCCGTGTGCTGGGGCTGGACGTGCTGACCTACAGCCTGCGCGAGCTGCTGATCGAGCAGCTCGACGGCCGCTATGGGCGGCGCAACGAGCTGTCGTTCACCGAGCCCGACGGCACACGCCTGGCGCTGGCCGGCTCGCGCCGGCGCGGCGCGCGGCTGTTCTCGGCGCAGCAGCTGCTCGACCTGCCCGGCGGCAGCGCGCTGGTGCTGCGCCTCGATGGTCGGCGCGACGCGCCCGACCTGTTTCCCAATGTGCTGACGGCGCTGGTGACGGTCATGTCGATCGCCTTGCTGTCGGTGCTGGCCATGCTGGTCAAGGATGCGCGGCGGCGCCAGCAGGCCGAGCAGGAACTGGCCGAAGCGCTGGCGTTTCGCAAGGCCATGGAGGACTCGCTGGTGACGGGCTTGCGCGCGCGCGATCTCTCGGGGCGCATCACCTACGTCAACCCGGCGTTTTGCCAGATGGTGGGCTTTGCACCGGCCGAGCTGATCGGCCGCAATGCGCCCATGCCCTACTGGCCCAGCGAGATGGCCGACGAGTACCAGCGCCGCCAGGCGGTGCGCCTGGCCGGCCACCTGCCGCCGCGCGAGGGCTTTGAATCGGAGTTCATGCACAAGGACGGCACGCGCTTTCCGGTCCTGATCATCGAGGCCCCGCTGATCAGCATCACCGGCGAGCAGACCGGCTGGATGAGCGCGGTGCTGGACATCAGCGAGCAGCGCCGGGTCGAGGATCTCTCGCGCGCCAGCCAGGAGCGACTGCAAGCCACCGCGCGCCTGGCCACCGTGGGCGAGATGGCCTCGCTGCTGAGCCATGAGCTCAACCAGCCGCTGGCGGCCATTGCCAGCTACGCGACCGGCTCGCTCAATCTGCTGCAGGCGCCTGGCGCGCAGCCTGCAGAGCCCATGCGCTCGCCGGCCTTGCAAGAGGTGCAAATGGCGCTCGAGCGCATTGCCGCGCAGGCCTCGCGCGCCGGCCAGGTGATCAACAGCGTGCACGACTTTGTGCGCCGCCGCGATCAGCACCGCGCCCCCGTGCAGGCGCAAGCGGTGCTTGACGCCATCATGCCGCTGGTGCAGTTGCAGGCACGCAAGCTGCGCGTGCAACTGGATCTGCAAATCGAGGAGGGCTTGCCCGATGTGCTGTGCGACCGCACCATGGTCGAGCAGGTGCTGCTCAACCTGGCGCGCAACGGCATGCAGGCCATGGGCGAGACGCCGGTGCAGGCGCGGCACCTGCAATTTCGCGTGCGGCGCGCGGCGGCCAATGCGCAGCAGGCCTGGCTGGAGTTTGCGGTCATTGACAGCGGCAGCGGCATCGCCCCCGAGGTGGCCGAGCAGCTCTTCACGCCTTTTTTCACCACCAAGCGCGAAGGCATGGGCCTGGGCCTGAGCCTGTGCCGCACCGTCATCGAACAACACGGGGGGCACCTGGGCTATTCGCCAAGAGCGGGGGGCGGCACCGAGTTTGTCTTCACCCTGCCGGTGGTCCTGGCCGAAGCGACCGCCCTACAATGAGGCCATGGACACTCCCGACGGTACCGTCTACATCGTCGATGACGACGCCAGCGTGCGCGAAGGCATGGCCTGGCTCTTGCGCACCCGGCATTTGCTGAGCGAGGTCTTTGACAGCGCCGAGGCCTTTTTGGCGGCGCTCACGCCGCGCCTCTCGCAGGGGCCGCTGCCCAGCGGCTGTGTGCTGCTGGATGTGCGCATGCCCGGCATGAGCGGCCTGGCCTTGTTCGACCATTTGCAGGCCCAAGGCGTGACGCACAGCTGGCCGGTGATTTTTCTGACCGGGCATGCCGACGTGCCCACCGCCGTGGCCACGGTCAAGCGCGGTGCCTTTGATTTTTGTGAGAAGCCGTTCTCGGACAACGCCCTGGTGGATCGTGTCGAACAGGCCTTGCGCCTGTCGGCCCAGCGCCGCCATGAAGCGATGCTGCGCCAGCAACGGCGCGACCTGCTGGGCGAGCTGACCGAGCGCGAGCGCGATGTGATGCGCCTGATTGTCGAGGGCCTGCCCAACAAGCTGATCGCCGATCAACTGAACATCAGCGTGCGCACCGTCGAGGTCCACCGCGCCCGCGTGTTCGACAAAATGGGCGTGAAGTCGGCGGTCGAGCTCTCCAACCGCCTGCGCGAGGTGTGAGCCCCATGGACGCACGGTGGTTTTCCTGGATCGGGCGGGCAGGCGCCCTGCTCATGGCCGCGCTGCTGGTGGCGTGCGCCAGCCCCCCGGTGGCCATGCAGCCCGCGCCGGCAGCGG
>JBEBDJ010000164.1:0-10820 GCA_041157045.1 Pseudomonadota bacterium | reverse complement strand
GGCGTTGCCCAAGGCCAGCAGCAGGCGGCCTTGCTGCAAGAGGGCGATCACCTCGGCCGAGAAGCTGGAGAAGGTGGTCAGCGCGCCCAGAAAACCCGTCACCAGGGTCAGGCGCCACAGCGGATCCAGCCCTGGCCAGTGGTCAAAGACCCCGATCAGCAGGCCGATCAGGTAGGCCCCCACCCAGTTGGCCGCCAAGGTGCCCCAGGGCAGCAGCGCGCCGGGCGTGTTGAGCCACAGGCCCAACTGCCAGCGGGCCAGTGCGCCCAGCGTGGCCCCAACGGCGATGCCCAGGACGGTGTTCACGCCGGTGCGTGGTTCAGGGCGGCCATGGTGGCCGATTCAAGGCGGCCGCCCAGGGCCTCGATCAGGCCGTCGAGCAGCGGCCCCAGGTGGCCGGTGGCCAGCACCACGTCGGCGTCAAAGCGGTCCTGATCGTCGATGGCCTCGTCGCTGCCGTCCAGAAACCGGATGCGCTTGATCTGCATGGTGTCGGTCAGCACAAAGCCAACCAGGCCGTTCCAGCTCATGGCCATTTGCACCGGCAGCCGGCCCTGGCGCACATGCTCGCGCACGTCGTCACTGGTCAGGGGGTGGCGGCTGTAGCGGATGCTGGCCGGTTCGTCGCCCATGGCCTTGAGCAGACCATCGCGTTCCACATGCAGGCCCTCGGGCCACTCGTCGGGACTCTCGGCCAGCAACCAGCCGGTCATGGCCGACTGCGGGGTCTGGGTGGTGTGCAGCAAAGAGACCTGCAGGCCCGGCAAGGTTTTCATGAGGGCCGAGACGACCTCGTCGGCGCGGCCTTGGGCGCCGGCGTCCACCAGCAAGCGCTGCTGCTCGCGGTCCACCCACACCCAGACGCCAATTTGGCGCGCAAACGCTTGCGGCAGCAGGGCCAGGCGCACATCGTCCAGGATGTCGCGGCGCTGCTTGCGCCCGGGCTTGATGCCGGTTTGTTGCTCGATCTCGGCGATGCGCTGCTCGGCCTCGCGCCGGACCACCGAGGCGGGCACGCTGCGCGTCTCGATCATCAGCCGCATGACCCAGTGCCCAGCCACCGCCTCCACCAGCGCGCCATGCGCCTGCCCGCGCGGCGGCACCCAGCCCACCGACTTGTCCTGCAAGGCGGTGCAGGGGGTAAAGGTCTGGGATTGCAGGGCCGCCTCCACGTCGGCTAGCTGCGGATGCCAGGCTTCGCCCAGCGCGTAAATCATCAAATTCTTGAACATGCCATGCCTGTTGGATCAAACGCCTATCTTAGCCCGCTGGCCCAGCACCTGGCGCGCTTGCACCAGCGTGAGCAGATCGTGCACCGGCCGGCCGGTGGCTTGCGCGACCGCGTCTCGGTAGGGCGGCATGTTGGTGCATTCGAGCACGATCTGGCGCACCTGCGGATGGGCTTGCACCAGGCGCTGGGCGGCGCTCACCACATTGCGCTCGGCCTCGCGCCGGGACAGGCCCCGCGCGTTGTGCAGGATCACCTGGCGCAGGTGGTCCTGCGCTTGCAAGCCCTCGACCGGGGTGTTGGGGGGCACGCGTGCGCCGGCGCGCACCGCCGCGTTGAGGCTCGGCGCATCAAAGGTCAGGATGCCCGGGGCCGACAGCGCCTGGCACCACAGCAGGGCCGAGCTGAGCACCGGCACCTGCACCGCCGCTTGCAAGGCGTCCTGATCGCGCGCCAGAAAGCCGCAGCTGGTGACGATCGCGACCGCGCCCGCGGCCTGGAGCTGCTGCGCCGCGGCCACAAACGGGCCCAGCAACAGCGGATCGGCGGCCAGCACCACGCGCTGCGCACTCGCCTGCGGCACCACCCGCACCCGCACAGGCAGACCCGCCGCCTGCCAGGTGCGGGGCTGGCCCAGGTCACCCAGGGGGCGAGGAAAGGAGGTGTCCAGTCGAAGCAGTCCCAGAAAGGGCGGTCGGTTGCGCATGGTGGGCCGGTGGAATGGGGCAGGGCGCTATGATCATCGCATGAAGCAGGTGCTGGTGGTCGGCGCCGGCATGGTCGGGGTCTCGTGTGCCTGGGCCTTGCGCGAGCGCGGTTGTGCGGTGACCCTGGTCGACCCTTTGGGGGCGGGCCGGGGCACCAGCCATGGCAATGCCGGTGTCCTCTCGCCCACCTCGCTGATCCCCTTCAACCACCCGGGCCTGTGGCGCCAGCTGCCGCAGCTCTGGCGTGGCACGGCGGGCTTCGATATGCCGCGCTCGGTGCTGTGGCGGCGTGCGCCCGAATTGCTGGCCTTTTTGCGCCATGCGCGCCCCAGCCACACCCAGCGCACCATTGGCGCCTTGCACACCCTGATCGGGCATTCGCGCGGCCTGCACGAGCGCTGGCTGGCGCAGGCGGGCGCCCAGCGGCACTGGCGCGAGACCGGCTGGCTCTGGCTGTACCGCCAGCCCCAGGCCTGGCAGCAGTCGGCCTGGCAGCGCGCGCAGTATGCGGCGCACGGGCTGGACACGCAGGCGCTCGACGCCGCCGAGCTGCGCGCGCTCGAGCCCGGCCTGGCCCCCATCTACACGCAAGCGCTGTGGGTGCGCGGGGCCGCGTCGGTGGACGATCCGCAGGCCCTGGTGCAGGCCTATGCGCAGCACCTGGCGCAGCATGGCGTGGTGCTGCATCCGGCCCGCGTGACGCAGCTGCGGGCGCAGGGCGCGCACGACTGGCGGGTGCAGATCTCGGATGGGCAATGCCTGCAGGCGCAGGACGTGGTGCTCGCCACTGGCCCCTGGAGTCGGCAGTTCTTGCAGGACCAGTGGGGGTGGCGCCTGCCCATGCTGCACGAGCGCGGCTACCACATGCACTACCAGCCCCAGGCCGATCGGCCAGCGCTTGGGCGGCCGGTGTACGACACCTCGGCTGGCGCGGTGGTCTCGCCCATGGCGCGGGGGCTGCGCCTGTCGACGGGGGTGGAGCTGGGGGACGCGCAGGATGCGCCGCGCACCCGGATGCTCGATCGCGCCGAGGCGCTGGCGCGAGAGGGCCTGCCCTTGGGCGCACGCTGCGACGAGGCCGCCTGGCTGGGCGCTCGGCCCAGCCTGCCCGACAGCCGCCCCATGCTGGGCCGCGCCCCGGGCGCGCCCGGCCGGCAAGGCCTGTGGCTGGCGCTGGGGCACCAGCACATTGGGCTGAGCACCGGCCCGGCCAGTGGCGAGCTGTTGGCGCAGTTGCTGCTGGGGCAGACGCCCTTCATGGACCCGAGCCCCTGGGCGCCCGGGCGTTTTTTGCGCTGAGCGCCCGCGCGCTCACATCTGCTGGGGCAGCCAGGTCACGATCTGCGGCAACCAGTAGATCAGGGCCACCGCCAGCACCATCATCATGAACATCGGGAAGGTCACGCGCGCAATCCACAGCAGTTGACGCCCGGTCATGCCTTGCAGCACAAACAGGTTGAAGCCCACCGGCGGGGTGATCTGCGCCATCTCGACGACCAGCACGATGAAGATGCCAAACCAGATCAGGTCGATGCCTGCGGCCTGGATGGTGGGCATCAGCACGCCCATGGTCAGCACCACCATCGAGATGCCGTCCAGAAAGCAGCCCAGCACGATGTAGAACACCGCCAGCGCCAGGATCAGTTGCCCCGGGGTCAGGCCCAGTGAACTGATCCATTCGGCCAGGTGGCGCGGCAGGCCGATATAGCCCATGCTCAGCGTCAGAAAGGCCGCGCCGGCCAGGATCAGGGCGATCATGCAGTACAGGCGCGTGGCGCCCATGAGCGCGTCCTTGAAGCTGGTCCAGTTGAGCGAGCCCTGCAGGGCCGACAGGATCAGCGCGCCCACCACCCCCACAGCCGCCGCTTCGGTGGCGGTGGCCACGCCCGAGTAAATCGAGCCGAGCACGCCCACGATCAGCAGCATCACCGGGATCAGGTGCCGGGCGGCCTGCAGCTTTTGCAGCAGGGTGGGGCGATCGTCTTGCGCCGGGATCTGGTCGGGGTGCAAGAGCGACCAGACGATGATGTAGCCCGAGAACAGGCTTGCCAGCAACAGGCCGGGCAGCACGCCGGCAATGAAAAGCTTGGCAATCGAGACCTCGGCCGCCACGCCGTAGACGATCATGATGATCGAGGGCGGGATCAAGAGCCCCAGGGTGCTGGCACCGGCCAGCGAGCCGATCACCATGTGGTCGGGGTAGCCCCGGCGCGAGAGCTCGGGCAGGGTCATCTTGCCAATGGTCGCGCAGGTGGCCGCGCTGGAGCCCGAGACCGCCGCAAAAATGGTCGAGCCGGCCACGTTGGTGTGCAGCAAGCGGCCGGGCAGGCCTTGCAGCCAAGGCGCCAGGCCCTTGAACATATCGCTGGACAGGCGGGTCCGGAACAGGATCTCGCCCATCCAGATGAAGAGCGGCAAGGCCGTCAGGGTCCAGCTTGAGGCCGAGCCCCAGATCGTCACGGCCATCGCGTCGCCCGCCGGGCGCGAGGAGAACAGCTGCATGCCGATCCAGGCCACGCCCGAGAGCGTGAGCCCGATCCACACCCCGCTGCCCAGGATCAGGAACAGCGAGAGGATCAGCAACAGGGTGATGGAAATATCGCTCATGGCGTGGCCTTCATTCGTTGCGCAGCGCTTCGCTGGGCGCCTCGCTGCTGCGCTGTCCGCGCCATTGCAACAGCCACTCGTCCAGGCAGGCCACCAGCAGCACACAGGCCCCCAGGGCCATGGCCAGCTGCGGAATCCACAAGGGCGTGGCGTCGTTGGAGGTGGAGATGTCGTTGAAGAGGCGCGACTGCCATGCCAGGCGCACGCTGTAAAACGCAAACAGGCCCGCCAGCAAGCTGGCCAGGCCCAGGGCCCACAGTTCCATGCCGTGGCGCGCGCGCGGGCCCAGGTATTGCAGCAACAGCGTCACGCGGATGTGCTCGCCGCGCTTGAGGGTGTGCGCCAGCGCCAGAAAGCCGCTGCCGGCCATCAGGTAGCCGGCGTAGGCGTCGGTGCCCGGCACATGAAAGTGCAGCTGCCGGCTGATGATGGACAGGAGCACCATCACCAGCAGACCGACCATGAAAACGGCCGCCAGCGCGGCCGTCGACCCGTACAGGGCCTCCAGAAAGCGTCGCATGCGGGCTTACTTGCGGAACGAATCCACCAGCTGCTTGCCCTCAGGCCCCGCCTTTTCCAGCCACTCCTTGAGCAGCACATCGCCCACCTTCTTCATGTCGGAGGTGAGGGTGGCCGTGGGCGGCAGGATTTGCATGCCGCCTTTGCGCAGCACATCGAGCGAGGCACCGTTGGCGACCTTGCTGGCGGCCAGGCCACGCGTCTCGGCCTCGGCAGCGGCCTTGAGCACCGCGTCTTGCGTGGGCTTGTCAAGCGCATTGAAGGCCGCGCGGTTGACGATCACCAGGTTCTTGGGCAGCCAGGCCTGGGTGTCGTACCAGTACTTCACATGCTCGTGCAGCTTGGCGTCGGCGCCGGTCGAGCCGCTGGACATCATGCTTTCGGTGACGCCGGTGGCAAAGGCCTGGCTGACTTCGGCGGCCTGCACCGTGACGGGCTGGGCCCCCACCAGTTCGGCAATGCGCGCAGTGGCCGGGCTGTAGGCGCGCCACTTGATGCCCTTGAGGTCGGCGGCGCTGGCCAGCGGCTTTTTGCTGTAGATGCCCTGCGGCGGCCATGGCACGGCGTACAGGGCCATCATGCCCTGCTCGGCCAGCTTCTTCTCGACCAGCGGTTTTTGCACCTTCCAGAGCTTGACCGCCTCGTCGTAGCTGTCGGCCAGGAAGGGGATCCCATCGGCGCCCCACAGCTGCCACTCGTTCTGGAAGTTGACCATCAGGATCTCGCCAATCTGGGCCTGGCCGCCTTGCACCGCGCGCTTGATTTCGGGGGCCTTGAACAGCGAGGCGTTGGGATGCACTGTGATCTTGAGCTTGCCGCCCGAGGCCTTGTCCACATCGGCGGCAAACTGGTTCAGGTTGACGGTGTGGAAATTGGTGGCCGGGTAGGCGGCGGGCAGGTCCCACTTGGTTTGGGCCGATGCCCAACCGGACACGGCCAGCAGGCCGGCGGCCACGCTCAGGGACAGGGTGCGACGCTTCATGAACAGCTCCATCAGGGGTGAGGTTGAAAGGGGATCATCCGGTTCAGACAGGGCGCCAACGAGCGAGCGTCAGCGCACATGCCCCAATGTACGAAAGAGGCGGATTCGATGGATTGGTAGTTTCCCTTAATGTCAACAAATTGTTGGCAAAATGTCGGCATCAAGTCTAGACTTCCCCACCATTCCACCCGTTCCTAGGTGACCGCCATGCCCCGCAAAACGCCGGCTGCTGCCCCACCCATCGTCTCGTCCGCGCACCTGGTCTCGCCCGACAGCGCGCAGATGAGCGAGTTCGAGTTTGGCCTCATCGTGGCCGGCAATGCCTTTCATCGCTGGATCGTGCATTGCATGTCGGCCGCCGGCCTCAAGGACCTGACGCCGCTCGATGTGCTGGTGCTGCACCATGTGACGCACCGGGCGCGCGACAAGCGCCTGGCCGACATCTGCTTCATCATGAACATCGAGGACACGCACCTGGTCAACTACGCGCTCAAAAAGCTGCAAGGACTGGGGGTGGTGGCCTCGCACAAAAACGGCAAGGACGTCACCTATGCGGCCACCGACAAGGGCCAGCAGCTGGTGCGCCGCTACCGCGATATCCGGGACAACTGCCTGATTGCCGCCCTCAAGGCCGATGACGCGCTCAACCGCGACATCGGCGAGCTGGCGCGGCTCTTGCGCGTGCTCTCGGGCATGTACGACCAGGCCGCCCGCGCGGCGGCATCGCTATGACCAAGACCGACACCCCCACGCTCCCCACCGCCCGCTGGCAGTTCTGGATTGACCGCGGCGGCACCTTCACCGACATCGTCGGGCGCCGCCCCGATGGCACGCTGGTCACGCACAAGTTGCTGAGCGACCACCCCGAGCAATACCGCGACGCGGCCGTGGCCGGCATGCGGCATTTGCTGGGCCTGCCGGCCAACGCCCCCATCACGCCCGCGCTGGTGGAGTGCGTGAAGATGGGCACCACGGTGGCCACCAACGCGCTGCTCGAGCGCAAGGGCGAGCCCACGCTGCTGGTGACCACGCAGGGCTTTCGCGATGCCTTGCGCATTGCCTACCAAAACCGCCCGCGCCTGTTTGATCGGCAGATCGTGCTGCCCGAGCTGCTGTACCAGCAGGTGGTGCAGGCGCGCGAGCGCATGGCCGCCGACGGCGAGGTGGTGCAGGCCCTGGACCAGGCGGACCTGCGCGCGCAATTGCAGGCGGCGCATGCCAGCGGCTTGCGCAGCGTGGCGGTGGTCTTCATGCACGGTTGGCGCTATCCGCAGCACGAGCTGCAGGCCGCGCAGCTGGCGCGCGAGCTGGGCTTCGAGCAGGTCAGCACCAGCCACCAGACCAGCCCGCTGATGAAGTTTGTGAGCCGGGGCGACACCACGGTGGTCGACGCCTACCTCTCGCCCATTCTGCGCCGCTATGTGCAGCAGGTGGCGCAGGACATGCCGGGCGTGGCGCTGTACTTCATGCAGTCCTCGGGCGGGCTCACACGCGCGGACGCCTTTGCCGGCAAGGACGCGATTCTGTCGGGGCCGGCCGGCGGCATTGTCGGCATGGCCCGCACCGCCGCCCTGGCCGGGCAGCCGCGGGTGATCGGCTTTGACATGGGCGGCACTTCGACCGATGTGTCGCACTTTGCCGGCGAGTTCGAGCGCGAGTTCGAGACCCAGGTGGCCGGCGTGCGCATGCGCGCGCCCATGATGAGCATCCACACGGTGGCCGCCGGCGGCGGCTCGATCCTGGGCTTTGACGGCGCGCGCTTTCGGGTGGGGCCACAAAGCGCGGGGGCCAACCCCGGCCCGGCCTGCTACCGGCGCGGCGGTCCGCTCACGGTGACCGACGCCAATGTGCTGCTGGGCAAGCTGCAGCCGCGCTGGTTCCCGCCGGTGTTCGGGCCCCAGGGCGATGCGCCACTCGATGATGCGGCCGTGCGCCAGGGCTTTGCGCGCCTGGCCGAGCAAAGCGGCCGCGCTGCCGAGGAGGTGGCCGAAGGGGCGCTGCGCATCGCGGTCCAGCAGATGGCCAATGCCATCAAGAAAATCTCGGTGGCGCGTGGCTACGACGTGACGCGCTACACCTTGCAGTGCTTTGGCGGTGCGGGCGGTCAGCACGCCTGCCTGGTGGCCGATGCGCTGGGCATGGGCCGCGTGCTGGTGCATCCGCTGGCGGGGGTGCTGTCGGCCTATGGCATGGGCCTGGCCGACCAGACCCTGATCCGCGAGCAGGCGCTGGAGTGCCTGCTCGACGAGGCGGCGCTCGAGCGCATGCAGCAGACGCTGGCGCAGCTTGCGGAGACGGCCCGCCAGGAGATGCAGCGCCAGGGCCTGGGCGACGCCGACCCGCAGGCCGTGCAGTTGCATGGCCGCGTGCATGTGCGCTACGAGGGCACCGACACCGCGCTGGTGGTGCCCATGGGCACGCTGGCCCAGATCACCGAGGCCTTCGAGCAGGCCTATCGCCAGCGCTACGCCTTCTTGATGCGCCAGCGCCGCCTGCTCATCGAGGCCGTGTCGGTTGAGCTGGTGCTGCCCGGCCAGGCCCCGCAAGAGCCGCTCTTGCCCCTGCACCCCCCGCGCGAGGTGCCGCGCCGCGAGACGGTGCGCATGTACAGCGACGGCCACTGGCACGAGGCCGCGCTGGTGCTGCGCGAGGACCTGCGCGCGGGCGACCGCATCGACGGGCCGGCCATTGTGGCCGAGCGCAATGCCACCACCGTGATCGAGCCGGGCTGGGCCGCGCGCCTGACCGAGCGCGACCACCTGCTGCTCGAGCGGGTGCAGGCGCGGCCCCATGCGCACGCGGCTGGCACGGCGGTGGACCCGGTGCTGCTGGAGGTGTTCAACAACCTGTTCATGAACATCGCCGAGCAGATGGGCCTGCAGCTGCAGAACACCGCGCACTCGGTCAACATCAAGGAGCGGCTGGATTTCTCGTGCGCGCTGTTTGACGCCGACGGCCACCTGATCGCCAACGCGCCGCACATGCCGGTGCACCTGGGCTCGATGGGCGAGAGCATCCGCACCGTGATCGAGGACAACGCCGGCCAGATGCGCCCGGGCGATGTGTTCGTGCTCAACGACCCCTACCACGGCGGCACGCACCTGCCCGATGTGACCGTCATCACGCCGGTGTTTCTGCAGGCGGACGACGCGGCCCCGGCGTTTTATGTGGGCTCGCGCGGGCACCATGCCGACATCGGGGGCCTGACCCCCGGCTCGATGCCGCCGTTTTCCAGCCACATCGACGAGGAGGGGGTGCAGATCCGCAATGTGCGCCTGGTCGAGGCCGGGCAGTGGCGCGAGCAGGCCATGCGCGAGTTGCTGGCCAGCGGCCCCTACCCGGCGCGCAACCCGGCGCAGAACCTGGCCGATCTGCAGGCGCAGATCGCGGCCAACGAGAAGGGCGTGCAGGAGCTGCGCCGCATGGTGGCCGAGTTTGGCCTGCCGGTGGTGCAGGCCTATATGCAGCATGTGCAGGACCATGCCGAGGAGTCGGTGCGCCGCGTGATCACGCGCCTGCGCGACGGCGAGTTTGTGCTGCCGCTGGACAACGGCGCGCAGATCGCGGTGCGCGTGCAGGTGGACGTGGCCTCGCGCAGCGCGGTGATCGACTTTGGCGGCACCAGCGCGCAGCTGCCCAACAACTTCAATGCCCCGCGCGCGGTGTGCATGGCGGCGGTGCTGTATGTGTTCCGCACCCTGGTCGACGACGACATCCCGCTCAACGCCGGATGCCTCAAGCCGCTGCGCGTGATCATCCCCGAGGGCTCCATGCTCAACCCCCGCCCACCGGCGGCGGTGGTGGCCGGCAATGTCGAGACCTCCAGCTGCATCACCAATGCGCTGTATGGCGCGCTGGGCGTGATGGCTGGCAGCCAGCCCACCATGAACAACTTCACCTTTGGCGACGCGCGCCTGCAGTACTACGAGACCATCTCGGGCGGCAGCGGCGCGGGGCTGCGCTTTGACGCGCAGGGCCAGCCGGTGGGCGGTTTTGACGGCACGTCGGTGGTGCAGACGCACATGACCAATTCGCGCCTGACCGACCCCGAGGTGCTGGAGTGGCGCTTCCCGGTGCGCCTGGAGACCTACGAGATCCGCCAGGGATCGGGCGGGGCCGGGCGCTGGCGTGGGGGCGATGGGGGCTTGCGCCGGGTGCGCTTTCTGGCCCCCATGACGGCCAGCATCCTGGCCAATGGCCGCGTGCACCCTGCGTTTGGTTTGCAAGGCGGCGCGCCCGGTGCGCCCGGCCGCTGCCGGGTGCTGCGCGCCGATGGACGGATCGAGGGCTTGGGCCACATCGGCCAGGTCGAGATGGCGCCGGGCGATGTGTTCGAGATCGAGACCCCGGGCGGCGGCGGGGTGGGCACGCCCGAGGCCCACGTGCCGGGCGCGCAAGCCGGGGCGGCCACGCCCTAAGGCGCGCCCGGCGGCGGGTGCGGTTTGGCAGCAGCTGGGCCGCGTGCGGTGCGCGGTCCCGGCCAGGCCTGGCCCTGGATGCGCAGGCCCTGGGCCGAGAGCTGCGCCGCCTTGGCCGGCCCGATGCCGGGCACGCGCCGCTGCAAATCGGCCCAATCGGCAAAGGGTGCGCGCTCGCGCTCGGTCAGCACGCGGCGCGTGAGCGCGGGGCCCAGGCCGGCCAGGCCGTCCAGGTCCATCTCGCGGGCGGTGGCCAGCTCCAGCAGCTGCGCAGGCGCCGCATGGCTGGCGCTCGGGGCCCCCGCCAGTGCCAGCCACCACGACGCCATCAGCAGCGCCATCCGCAAACCCGGCTGCAG
>JBEBDJ010000163.1:0-8334 GCA_041157045.1 Pseudomonadota bacterium | reverse complement strand
CTGATGTCCAACGGCACCGCTGTGAGCGCCGGCCTGTTCCGCAGCATGCCCTTTGACGCGCGCAAGGACTTTGCGCCGATCTCGCTCTTGGCCGAGTTTGACCTGGCGGTCGTCGTGCCCGAGAACTCACGCTTTCGTACCTTCGCCGAGCTGATCGCGTTTGTGCGGGCCAACCCCGGCAAGCTCAATCTGGGCACGATCAACATCGGCAGCACCCAGCACCTGGCGGCCGAGCTGCTGCGCTACCAGGGCAATCTGGTGGTGCAGGTGGTGCCCTACAACGGCACGCCAGCGGTGGTCAACGCGCTGCGCGGTGGCCAAATCGATGCGGCGGTCGAGATTCTGGGCCCGGTCAAACCCCAGATCACGGCCAAGGCCTTGCGCGCGCTGGCCGTCATGGGGGCGCAGGTGCCCAGCGACTTGCCCGGCACCAGCCTGGTGAGCAGCCAGCCTGGCCTGTCGAGTTTCAATGTCGCCTCGTGGAATGCCCTGGCCGCGCCGGCCCGCACCCCGGCGCCGGTGCTGCAGCGCCTGAACGACGAGGTGCGCAAGGCCCTGGCCCAGCCCGATGTGCAAAAACGCCTGTCGGACCTGAACGTCTACCCGCGTGCCAGCAGCCCCGCACAACTGGCCAAGCTGCTCGACAGCGAAATCGTGCGCTGGTCCGACATCATCGTGCGCGCGGGCGTGCCCCGCCAGTAACCCTGCGGGACCATGCCGCTTGCCATTGATATCCTGGGCATCACCGGGCCCATCTACCTGGTGATTGCGCTGGGGTGGTGGTTCACCCGACGGGCCATGTTCCGTCGGGAGGATCTGCAGGCCTTTGGGCGCTTCACGCTCAACCTGGCCTTGCCGGCACTGCTGTTCAACGCCCTGTCCCAGCGCAGCGTGGCCGAGGTGCTGAACCTGCAGTACCTGCTGGCCTATGCGCTCAGCTCGCTGCTGGTGCTGGGCCTGGGCCTGTTCTGGGCGCGGCGTGTGCGCGGTCTGGACCTGACCCACAGCAGCGTGCTGGCCATGGGCATGTCCTGCCCCAACAGCGGCTTCGTGGGCTATCCCATCATGCTGCTCACCCTGGGCCCGGTCGCAGGCGTGGTGCTGGCGCTGAACATGGTGGTCGAGAACCTGCTCATCATCCCCATTTTGCTGGCCCTGGCGCAGCAAGGCCAGGCGCAGCATGACGGCCTGCGCGTCTTCTTGCGCCAGACCGCCCTGGGCTTGCTGCGCAATCCCCTGATCTGGGCCATCGTGCTGGGCTTTTCAAGCTCGCTGCTGGGCCTGTCGCTGCCGCCGCCACTGGCGCGCACCGTCAACCTGTTTGCCGGGGCCTGCGCGGTGCTGTCGCTGTTTGTGATTGGCGGATCGCTGGTGGGTCTGCAGGCGCGCGGCCTGTTGGGTCAGGTCTGGCCGGTGGCGCTGGGCAAGCTGCTGCTGCATCCGCTGGCGATGATTCTGGTGCTGACCTGGCTGGTGCCGGTCCAAGACCCCATGCTGCACACCGCCGCCGTGCTGACCGCGGCCTTGCCCATGATGGGCATTTACACCGTGCTCAGCCAGCGCTTTGGCCACGGGCAGATGAGCGCGGCGGCGATGCTGGTCACCACCACCATCTCTTTCTTCACCTTGAGCGCCCTGCTGTTCGTGATGCGCCAGTCGGGGGGGCTTTGACGCCGCCGGGGCTGGCCAGCGGCTCGGCCTGACCCAGACCCCGCAGCGCTTCCTCGCGCAGCAAGGCCAGGGCCGCCTGTTGCGTCAGCGTGGCCGGTCGCTGCGAGCTGATGGCGGTGGCCAGATCAATGCGCAGCGGCGGGTCGATGATGGCGCGCACCCGGTAGGCCGAGGGCCGAACCGAGCGCGCCACCGCATGGCGCGGCAGCAGCGCCACGCCCAGCCCTTCGGCCACCAGGTCCAGGATGGCGCTCACGCCGTCGATCTCCATCGCCACCGTCGGGCGTGCGCCCAGGGCCAGCATCTGCGCCTCGACCAGCATGCGGATGGCGTTGGGGCGGCTGGGGATCACCAGCGGCAAGGGCAGCACCTCGCGCAGCGTCAGGGGGCCCGGCGGCGGGTCCTCTTGCAAACCGGCTGGGCGGGCTTGCACCAGCACCAATTCCTCCTGCAAGAGCGGCGCCAGCTCGATGCCCGGCGTGGGGGCGGGGTTGTAGAGCACGGCCAGGTCCAGGCCGCCGCTTTGCAGCTGCGCCTGCATGGCGCTCGAGAGCCCCTCGCTCACCGACAGTTGCACCTGCGGCAGGCGCTCGCGAAAGCGGCGTGTGAGGGGCACCATCAACACCCGTGCCACGCTGGGCGGCAGGCCCAGCGCCACCCGGCCCGAGAGGCCGCCGCGCACCCGCGCCAGCTCCTCCTGCGCGCGCTCGACCTGGTGCAGGATGCCGCGCCCGTGCGCCAGCAGCACCTGGCCGGCCTGGGTGGGGGTGGCGCCGCGGCCGTTGCGCACCAGCAGGTTTTGCCGCAACTCCACCTCCAGCAGCCGCACCTGGCGACTGAGCGCCGGTTGCGCCACGCCCAGCGCTTGCGCCGCCCGGGTGAAGCTGCCCAGCTCGGCCACGCGCACAAAATAGGCCAGTTGTTTGAGGTCCATCGGGGTCTCCTGGGGGGATTTTGTCATATCCACCGTTGAGCTATATCAAATTGCAATAACTGATAGAGGCCCCCTGGGCTGTTGAACCTCCCGCCCAGCGGCCACAATGGCGGTCTGTTCTCTGAACCCCCCTACACCGCCATGAGCCTGAGCAAGCCCCTCATCATCGACATCCACGGCCACTACACCACCGCCCCCCAGGCGCTGGAGAACTGGCGCAACCGGCAGATCGCTGGCATCAAGGACCCGGCGCTGCGACCCAAGGTGTCGGACTTGTCGATCAGCGACGACGAGCTGCGCGAGACCATCGAGACCAACCAGCTGGCCAAGATGCGCGAGCGCGGCAGCGACCTGACGGTCTTCAGCCCACGCGCCTCCTTCATGGCGCACCACATCGGCGACTTCGAGGTCTCCTCGACCTGGGCCGCGATCTGCAACGAGCTGTGCTACCGCGTCTCGCAACTCTTCCCGGACCACTTCATCGGCGCGGCCATGCTGCCTCAGTCGCCGGGCGTGGACCCGCGCACCTGCGTCGCCGAGATCGACAAGTGCGTCAAGGAGTACGGCATGGTGGGCATCAACCTCAACCCCGATCCCTCGGGCGGCCACTGGACCAGCCCGCCGCTGACCGACCGCCACTGGTACCCGATTTACGAAAAAATGGTCGAGCACGACATCCCGGCCATGGTCCACGTCTCGACCAGCTGCAACGCCTGCTTCCACACCACCGGCGCACACTACATCAACGCCGACACCACGGCCTTCATGCAGCTCATCCAGGGCGATCTGTTCAAGGATTTCCCGACCCTCAAGTTCATCATCCCGCACGGCGGCGGTGCCGCGCCCTACCACTGGGGCCGCTACCGTGGTCTGGCGCAAGAGCTCAACAAGCCGCTGCTGCAGGACCACCTGCTCCACAACGTCTTCTTCGATACCTGCGTCTACCACCAGCCGGGCATCGACCTGCTGACCAAGGTGATCCCGGTCGAGAACATTCTGTTTGCCTCCGAGATGATTGGTGCCGTGCGTGGCATCGACCCGCAGACCGGCCACTACTACGACGACACCAAGCGCTATGTGCTGGCCACCCCCAACCTGAGCGAGCAGCAGCGCTACCAGGTCTTTGAGGGCAACGCCCGCCGCGTCTTCAAGCGTCTGGACGACCACCTCAAGGCCAAGGGCCTGTAAGCCCGCCTCCCCCAACGCAGCAGGAGAAACCCATGTACGAACTTGGTGTGGTCTACCGGACCATTGAACGCGCCGACCGCGCGACCGCCGACGCCCTGGCCAGCCTGGGCAGCGCCACCGTCCACGAGGCCATGGGCCGCGTGGGCCTGATGAAGCCCTATATGCGCCCGATCTACGCTGGCGCGCAGGTCTCGGGCACCGCGGTCACGGTGCTGCTGCACCCGGGCGACAACTGGATGATGCATGTGGTGGCCGAGCAGATCCAGCCCGGCGACATCGTGGTGGCCGCCATCACCGCCGACTGCACCGACGGTTATTTTGGCGATCTGTTGGCCACCTCGTTCCAGGCGCGCGGGGCCCGTGGGCTGGTGATCGACGCCGGCGTGCGCGACGTCAAGACCCTCACCGAGATGGGCTTTCCGGTCTGGAGCAAGGCCATCAGCAGCAAGGGCACCATCAAGGCGACCCTGGGCTCGGTCAACATCCCCGTGGTGTGTGCCGGCATGTGGGTCACCCCGGGCGATGTGATCGTGGCCGACGACGACGGCGTGGTGTGTGTGCCGCGCGCCATGGCCGCCAAGACCCTGGCCGCCGCGCAGGCGCGCGAGGCCAACGAGGGCGCCAAGCGCGAGAAGCTGGCCGCCGGCGTGCTGGGCCTGGACATGTACCAAATGCGCGAACCCCTGGCCAAGGCCGGTCTGCGCTACATCGACTGAGCGAGGACCGCATGAGCAAACCCACCACCGGTGACTTCAGCAAAACCCCAGGCTGGCTCGACTGGTACGCGGGCCCGAGCAAGCCGCGCTTTGCGCTGCCTGCGGGCAGCGTCGACGCGCACTGCCATGTGTTTGGCCCTGGCGCCGAATTCCCCTACGCCCCCGAGCGCAAGTACACCCCCTGCGATGCCTCCAAGGCCCAGCTCTTTGCGCTGCGCGACCACCTGGGCTTTGCGCGCAATGTGATCGTGCAGGCCACCTGCCACGGCGCCGACAACCGCGCCCTGGTCGACGCCTGCCTCGCCTCGGGCGGCAAGGCGCGCGGCGTGGCCACGGTGCGCCGCAGCGTCACCGACGACGAACTGCAGCAGCTGCACGCGGCCGGCATCCGCGGCGTGCGCTTTAACTTCGTCAAACGCCTGGTGGACTTCACGCCCAAGGACGAGCTGATGGAGATTGCCGCGCGCGTGGCCAAGCTGGGCTGGCATGTGGTGATCTACTTTGAGGCGGTGGACCTGCCCGAGCTGTGGGACTTCTTCACCGCCTTGCCGACCACGGTGGTGGTCGACCACATGGGCCGCCCCGATGTGAGCAAGCCCATCGACGGCCCCGAGTTCGAGCTCTTCCTGCGCTTCATGCGCGAGCACCCCAACGTCTGGAGCAAGGTCTCATGCCCAGAGCGCCTGTCGGTGGCCGGTCCGCGTGCGCTGGACGGCGAGCAGGCCGCCTACCGCGACGTGGTGCCCTTTGCCCGCCGCGTGGTCGAGTCCTTCCCCGACCGCGTGCTCTGGGGCACCGACTGGCCGCACCCCAACCTCAAGGACCACATGCCCGACGACGGCCTGCTGGTCGATTTCATCCCGCACATCGCCACCACCCCCGAGCTGCAGCGCAAGCTGCTGGTGGACAACCCGATGCGCCTGTATTGGCCCGAAGAGGTCTGAGCAGCCCACGGCTGCCAACCCCACACAGGAGTCCCCATGGCACTGGAAAAACCCTATCTCGACATCCCCGGCACCATCATTTTTGATGCCGAACAAAGCCGCAAAGGCTACTGGCTCAACCAGTTCTGCATGAGCCTGATGAAGGCCGAAAACCGCGAACGCTTCAAGGCCAACGAGCGCGCCTATCTGGACGAGTGGCCGATGAGCGAAGAGCAAAAGCAGGCCGTGCTTGCGCGCGACCTCAACTGGTGCATGCGCACCGGCGGCAACATCTACTTCCTGGCCAAGATCGGGGCCACCGACGGCAAGAGCTTCCAGCAGATGGCCGGCTCCATGACCGGCATGACCGAGGAGGAGTACCGCCACATGATGATCAACGGCGGCCGCTCCGTTCAGGGCAACCGCTATCTGGGCGAAGACGGCGACGCGCAGCCCAACCGCCAGCCCCAGGGCGCCGCTTCACGAAAGGCTTGACACCATGGCCCGCATCACCGCCTCTGTTTACACCTCTCACGTGCCGGCCATCGGCGCCGCCATGGACCTGGGCAAGACCCACGAGCCCTACTGGCAGCCGCTGTTCAAGGGCTACGACTTCTCCAAGCAGTGGATGAAGGACAACAAGCCCGACGTGATTTTTCTGGTCTACAACGACCACGCCACCGCCTTCAGCCTGGACCTGATCCCCACCTTTGCGATTGGCACCGCCGCGCAGTACCAGCCCGCCGACGAGGGCTGGGGCCCGCGCCCGGTGCCGGTGGTGCAGGGCCATCCGGCCCTGGCCTCGCACATTGCCCAGTCGGTCATCCAGCAGGACTTTGACCTGACCATCGTCAACAAGATGGACGTGGACCATGGCCTGACCGTGCCCTTGTCGCTCATGTGCGGCGAGCTCGATCCGGTGCGCGATGCCTGGCCCTGCCCGGTGATCCCGTTTGCGGTCAACGTGGTGCAGTACCCGGTGCCCAGCGGCCAGCGCTGCTTTGCCCTGGGGCAGGCCATCCGCAAGGCGGTCGAGAGCTATGACGAAGACCTCAACGTGCACATCTGGGGCACCGGCGGCATGAGCCACCAGTTGCAGGGCGCGCGCGCCGGCCTGATCAACCGCGAGTGGGACAACGCCTGGCTCGACCAGCTCATCGACGACCCGGCCGCCTGCGCCCGCACACCGCACATCGACTATGTGCGCGAGGCCGGCAGCGAAGGCATCGAGCTGGTGATGTGGTTGATTGCGCGCGGGGCCATGGCCGATGTGGCCGGTGGCGCCAAACCGCGCCTGGCGCATCGCTTCTACCATGTGCCCGCCTCGAACACGGCGGTGGGCCACGCCATTCTTGAAAACGTTTAAAAGGACTCCCCCATGACCATCAAAGTCGCGCTCGCCGGCGCTGGCGCCTTCGGTATCAAGCACCTCGACGGCATCCGGAACATTCCCGATGTCGAGGTCGTTTCATTGGTCAGCCGCGATCTGGCCAAGACCCGTGAGGTGGCCGACAAGTACGGCATCGCCCACGTCAGCACCCACCTGGCCGACAGCCTGGCGATCAAGGAAGTCGACGCCGTCATCCTGTGCACCCCCACGCAGATGCACGCCTCGCAGACCCTGGCCTGCCTCGAAGCGGGCAAGCATGTGCAGGTCGAGATCCCGCTGTGCGACATCTACCGCGAAGGCCAGCAGGTGCTGGCGCTGCAGCAGCAAACCGGTCTGGTGGCCATGTGCGGTCACACCCGGCGCTTCAACCCCAGCCACCAGTGGGTGCGCCGCCGCATCGAGGCGGGCGAGTTCAACATCCAGCAAATGGATGTGCAGACCTTCTTCTTCCGCCGCACCAACATGAACGCGCTGGGCCAGCCGCGCAGCTGGACCGATCACCTGCTCTGGCACCATGCCGCCCACACGGTCGACCTGTTCGCCTACCAGTGCCGCAGCCCGGTGGTGCAGGCCAACGCCCTGCAAGGGCCGATCCACCCCACGCTGGGCATTGCGATGGACATGAGCATCCAGCTCAAGGCCGCCAATGGTGCGATCTGCACGCTGAGCCTGTCGTTCAACAACGACGGCCCGCTGGGCACTTTCTTCCGCTACATCGGCGACACCGGCACCTACATCGCCCGTTACGACGACCTGGTCAATGGCAAGGAAGAGAAGATCGATGTGTCGCAGGTGGACGTGTCGATGAACGGCATCGAGCTGCAGGACCGCGAATTCTTTGCCGCCATCCGCGAAGGCCGCGAGCCCAATTCCAGCATTGCGCAGGTGCTGCCCTGCTACGAGGTGCTGCACCAGCTGGAGCAGCAGCTGCAGGCCTGATCGCCCGCGCCGCTTGCACAGGCCCTGCGCCTGTCCCCAACCGGGCCCGAGGCCCGGTTTTTTTGTGTCCCGCGCCCTGGGCCTGTGAGAAACTTGGCGCTTGCCCCGCAGCGCCGTGGGGCCGTTGACAGGCAGAGCACCCGATGACCGACCGTTACGCCGTGATTGGCAACCCGATTGAACAAAGCAAGTCCCCGCAGATCCACCTGGCCTTTGCGCGGGTGACCGGGCAGGACATCGACTACACCCGCGTGCTGGGGCCGCTGGGCCAATTCGCCGCCACGGTGGACGCGTTCCGCGCGGCGGGCGGCCGCGGCATGAACGTCACCGCGCCCTTCAAGCTCGACGCCTATGCCTATGCCACCGATCTGGCGCCCAGCGCGCAGATGGCGGGGGCGGTCAACGCCATGAAATTCGAGGGCGAGCGGGTCCTGGCCGAGAACTTTGACGGGGTGGGCCTGGTGCGCGACGTGGTGCACAACCTGGGCCGTCCCCTGCGCGGCCAGCGCGTGCTGATCTTGGGCGCAGGCGGGGCCACGCGTGGGGCGCTGCTGCCCATCCTGGCCGAGCAAC
>JBEBDJ010000162.1:0-13544 GCA_041157045.1 Pseudomonadota bacterium | reverse complement strand
TGCGCGGCCAGACTGGAGAAGGCGGCATTGGCCATCATGGCACTGGTTCCAGTCAGCTGAACCCCAAAGAGGCTGCTGACCCCGCTCGCCCCTAGCCCTTACCGGCAGCCCGCTGCGTGAGACCCTCATCTGGGTCAGACCCGGCAGGCGCTCAAAGGTGTGGCGACGTGCGTCGCCCACCGTTGAGGTCAACCCCGCCGCCCCCGGGCCAGGCGGCTTTTTGGTGGCCTCAGGCGCTGAATTCTGAAACGCACTGGACTTTTGGCTGTTCGGAGCCCACTCAGACGAGCGCTTGTGGATCCGGTCGCTCGTGCATATACTTCCGAATTATCGGAGGTATATTTCAATGCCCAGTCCCCTCTTCATCCCCACGGCGGAAGCTGCGTACATTGCTGGCCTGACGGATCGGCAGATGAATCGGGTCGTGGACGAAGGCCTTGTGCCGGCATCCCTTTTTGAGCAGCGCGGCAGCAGTCGGCGCTTCACTCGACTGGGTGCTGCATTCGCAAAGTTTTATTACTCGACCGAGGACCAGCTCCTCGCAGGAGCCCGTCGACATATTCTTGACGAACTCAACGTTCGCGTCGAACAACTCGCAGCGAAGGAACCGGTCTTGGCGCTGAACCGTCTGGACTACTTCAGCTGGAAGGTCAAGCGCAAACATATCGAAGTCGATGTGTTGCCGTTCCTGCAGGAGGCCCTTGATCGCACCAAGGAAGTGATCCAGGCGGGTCAGATGGTCAGCACCGACCCGGACATCATGGGCGGCGCTCCCGTGTTCGTGGGAACGCGTGTGCCCATTGCAATGGTGCTGGGCTCCTTGGCGACTGGGATCAAGCTCGACCGCCTGAAGGCCTCGTACCCCTTTTTGACCGAAGCGCACATCCAGGCCGCCAAGGTCCACGCGGCGGTGCATCCTCGCCGTGGGCGGCCACGCCGTTTGGCCGACGTGAATCCGGCCATGTCTGGTCGGGTCACCCGGGTCGTCAAGCATGACTCGAGCGCATGATGCTCCGTTTCCTGATGGACGAGTGCCTCACGCCTGAGCTTGTTCAGATGGCGGTGGACGCTGGGCATGTCGAATCAACCTGCGTGCGCGACCGCGGCTTGGCAGGCATCAAGGACTGGCAATTGATTGAGTTTGTGGTCCAGCACGATTTCACACTGGTGACCCATAACGCGGTCGACTTTCGTGGCGGCGGCCAAGGCCAGCTTGGAGGCGAACATGCGAGACAGCCAATTCACGCGGGCCTCGTGTGCCTGAACTCGGTCTACCCCTTGGACCTGCAGCGACAGCGAGCCCTTTTCCAGCTCGCACTCGACCAATTGGCGACCATGAACGACCTCATCAATCAGGCCTTGGAAGTCTTTGAAGACGAAAACGGAACCGTCGAGATGGTTGTCTACGACATCCCCGATCCAACCTAGCCCATACCGGCAGCCCGCTGGCCCTCATCTGGGTCAGACCAGGCAGGCGCTCAAAGGTGTGGCGACGTGCGTCGCCCACCCTTGAGGTCAACGCCGCCGCCCCCGGGCCTGGCGGCTTTTTGTGGCCTCAGGCGCTGAACACCTGGCTTGCGGTGGTCCAGCGGCGTGCCTGCTCCGACAAGGACAGGCCAAGCCCCGGCCGGGTGGGCACCTGCATGCGGCCGTGGGCGATCTCGATGCGCTCGTTGAACAGCGGTTCCAGCCATTCAAAATGTTCGACCCAGGGCTCGCTCTTGAAGGTCGCCGCCAGGTGCACATGCAGCTCCATGGCAAAGTGCGGGGCCAGCATCAGCCCCGCGTCTTCGGCCTGGCGCGCAATCGACAAAAAGGGCGTGATGCCCCCCACCCTCGGGCCATCGGGCATCAGAACGTCGGCCGCTCGGTGGCGGATGAGGCTCTGGTGCTCTTGCACGCTGGTCAGCATCTCGCCCGTGGCCACCGGGGTGTCCAGGCTGGCGGCCAGGGCGGCGTGGCCCTCGTGGTCGTAGGCGTCCAGCGGCTCCTCGATCCACACCAGGTTCATCGGCTCCAGGCGGCGGCACATGCGCTGCGCGGTCGGCCGGTCCCATTGCTGGTTGGCGTCAACCATGATGGGCACGGCATCGCCCAGGTGCTGGCGCACCGCGGCCACACGCGCCAGATCGAGCGCGCCGTCGGGCTGCCCCACCTTGAGCTTGATGCCCCCGATGCCGCGCTCGACCGAGGCCGCCGCATTGGCCAGCAAGGTGTCGAGCGGGGTGTGCAGAAAACCGCCCGAGGTGTTGTAGCAGCGCACGCTCTCGCGCTGTGCCCCGATCAGCTTGGCCAGCGAGAGCTGGGCGCGCCGCGCTTTCAGGTCCCACAAGGCCACATCGAAGGCGCCGATGGCCTGCACCCCCATGCCGCTGCGCCCAACCGACGCGGCGGCCCAGCACAGCTTGTCCCACAGGCGGGAGATGTCGCTGGGATCCTCGCCCAGCAAGGCCGGCGCCAGCTCCAGCGCATGCGCGTACTGGCCAGGTCCCCCTGCGCGCTTGGCGTAGCTCAGGCCCAGGCCCTGCGCCCCATCGCGCGTCTGCACCTCGGCAAACAGCATGGCGATCTCGGTCATCGGCTTTTGCCGGCCGGTCAGCACCTTGGCGTCGCTGATCGGCTGGGCCAGTGGCAAGGTGCAGGTGCTCACGCGCACCCAGGAAATGGCGTCGGCCATGCGTGGTTCCTTACTCGGGTTTGATGCCAGCGGTCTTGATCACGCGGGTCCACTGGTCCAGCTCGGCCTTGACAAAGGCGTTGTAGGGCTTGCTGCCCATGGGCGGGATCACAAAGCCGGTCGAGGTCAGGCGCTGCTTGAAGTTGGCCGATTGCATGACCTGCACCAGCGCGGCCTCGAGCTTCTCGACAATGGCCGGCGGCGTGCCCTTGGCCACCGACATGCCCGACCACGAGGTGGCGTTGAACCCCTTGAAGCCGGCCTCGGCAATGGTGGGCACATCGGGGAAGAGCGGGTTGCGCTCGGTGCTCGACACCGCAATGGCCCGCAGCTTGCCCGCCTTGACGTGCGGCAGCACCACGTCCTGGTTCAGAAAGATCATGGGGATGGTGCCGGCCAGCAGGTCGTTGAGCATGGGGCCGCCGCCCTTGTAGGGCACGCCGGTCAGCTGGATGCCAGCGGTCTGCTTGAACAGCTCCATGGCCATGTGGCCCGACGCCGCATGCGTGAAGCCATAGTCGAGCTTGCCAGGGTTCTTCTTGGCAAAGTCGACCACATCGGCCACGGTCTTGAAGGGTTGCGCCGGGTGCACCACCAGCACGTTCGGGCCCGAGTGGATTTGCGTGAGGTGGATGAAGTCGGTGATCGAGTTGTACTTCAGGTTCGGGTCGAGGCCGTGCGCGACCGCGTTCTGCCCCACACCGCTCTGGATCAGGGTGTAGCCATCGGCCGGGAGCTTCAAGGCGCGGTCCATGCCCACAATGCCGCCGGCGCCGGCAATGTTCTCGACCACGACCGGCTGCTTGAGCACCTTGCCCAGCTCTTCGGCCACCAGGCGCCCCATCACATCGCTGGTGCCGCCGGGCGGGAAGGCCACAATCAGCTTGATGGGTTTGTTGGGGTAATCGGCCTGGGCCCAGGCGCTGGGCAGGGCGCTGGCGCCCAGCAAGGCAGCGGACAGCGCGATCACGGCTTGACGTTTGGTGAACATGAAAGGTCTCCTCAGAAACGGGGTTGTCGGCCAGTAAAACTCGGGTCGTACTTGCGCATCTGGCCCAGGTCATCGCGGCGTCGGATGCCGCAGCGCAGGTAGTTCTCGTGCAGGCGTGCCAGCGCCTGTCGATCCAGTTCCACGCCCAGGCCGGGCGTGGTGGGCACCTTGAGTCGGCCGCCCTCAAAGCGCAGCCGCCCGCCCAGCACCACCTCCTCGTCCTGCCAGGGGTAGTGGGTGTCGCAGGCATAGGCCAGGTGTGGCACGGCCGCGGCCAGGTGGGTCATGGCGGTCAGGCTGATGCCCAGGTGCGAGTTCGAATGCATGGACAGGCCCAGGTCAAAGGTCTGGCAGACCCGGCCCAGCTGCTGGGTGGCACGCAGGCCGCCCCAGTAGTGGTGGTCGCTCAGCACAATGCGCACCGGCGATCCCATGCGCACGTTCTGCGCCAATTCGTCAAAGTCGGTGACCACCATGTTGGTGGCCAGCGGCACCTCGCAGGCGCGCGCCACCTCGGCCATGCCCGCCAGACCCGGCGCCGGGTCCTCGTAATACTCCAGCAGTCCGTGCAGCTGCTCGACCATGCGCAAGCTGGTGGCCACGCGCCAGTTGGCGTTGGGGTCGATGCGCAGCGGCAGGCCCGCAAAGGCCTGCGCCAGCGCCTTCAGGGCGGCCACCTCCTGCTCGGGGGGCAAGGTGCCGGCCTTGAGCTTGATGCTCTGAAAACCGTAGGCGTCGATCATGCGCTGCGCCTGCGCCACCATCTCGGGGGGCGTCAGGCCCTGGCCCCAGGGGTCGGGGGCATCGGGGTCGTCGATGTGCGCGGCGTACTTGAAGAACAGGTAGGCGCTAAAGGGCACCGATGTGCGCGCGGCGCCGCCCAGCAGGTCCACCACCGGGGCCTGTGCCAGCTGGCCCTGCAGGTCCAGCATGGCGACCTCGAAGGCGCTGAACACCTTGGCCAGGTTTTTGGAGGCGTGGTTGCCGGGCGCCAGGCTCACCTGCTCGCCCAGGAACTCGGAGGGCTGCGCCGCCGGCGCGATCAGGGCCTGCAAGCGCGTCTGCAGCGTGGCCAGGTCCCAGGGCGAGAGGCCTTGCAGCGCCGGCGCGGCCTGGGCCAGCACCTGCAGCATGCCCTCGTCGCCATAGGTTTCGTTGATGCCCACGCGGCCGCAGGCGGTCTCCAGCTCGATGATGGCGCGCAGCGCCCAGGGCTCGTGAATGCCGGCGGCGTTGAGCAGCGGCGGGTCACGAAAGGCAATTGGCGTGACGCGCAAATGGGTGATGGCGTGCGAGGTCATGGGGTGGGCTCAGCGGCAAAATGTTATCGTTAACATGATGCTGCCAAAAAAATCGCATTCGGGATGCGATGAATGATGCGACGTTGCAATGACGCAATGGTAACGTTATCATTTTTCGTCGGTCAAGCGCCGGCCACTGGGACTAACCCGAATCCATGAAACCCGCCACCCTCCACGACGTTGCCCAACAAGCCGGTGTGTCGCTGATGACCGTCTCGCGCGCGCTCAGCCGGCCACAAACCGTCTCGCCCAAAACCCTGCAGCGGGTACAAGAGGCCTTGGCGCAAACCGGCTACATCCCCAACCTGCTGGCCGGGGGCCTGAAGTCGCGCAAAAGCATGACGGTGGTGGGCCTGGTGCCGGTGATCTCGGTGCAGCAGTTTCTGCCCACCATCCGGGCGCTGACGGACGCGCTCAATGCGGCGGGCTACCAGTTCATCCTGGGGCAGACGGGCTACGACCACTCGCGCGAGGACATGCTGATCCACAGCCTGCTGGGCCGCCGCCCGGATGCGCTGGTGATCACCGGGCAGGTGCACGCCCCGCGCACCCGCGCCCTGCTGCGCAAGCTCAAGGTGCCGGTGGTCGAGGTCTGGAGCCTGGGCCCCGATCCGGTGGACATGCAGGTGGGCTTCTCGCACGAGGCGGTGGGCGCCATGGTGGGACAGTTTTTTGCGCGCAAGGGCTGGACGCATGTGGGCGTGGCCACCGCCACCGACGAGCGCGGCCTGCAGCGGCGCGCGGGCTTTGTCAACGCCATGGGGCGCGAGCTGCCCACCAGCTATGTCACGCCGCCGAGCTCCCTGGCCGCCGGCCGCAGCGCGCTGGCCGAGCTGCTGCGCATGGACCCGGCCCTGCAGGCGGTGTATTGCAGCTCCGACAGCATGGCGCACGGGGTGATGATCGAGGCGCAGGTGCGGGGCCTGCGCGTGCCGCAAGACCTGGCGGTCTGCGGCTTTGGCGACACCGATTTTGCGGCCCATACCCACCCGGGCCTGACCACCGTGCGGGTGGACGGCACGCGCATCGGCCATGAGACCGCGCAGCTCATCCTGGCGCGCTGCAGCGGCCAGGACCTGGTGCCCCGCACCATCGATGTGGGCATCGACATCATCGAGCGCGGCTCCACCTGAGCAGGCGGCCCCGCCCCCCGGGCGGCACAGGGGCGGGGTGTATGATCGGGCGGCCTGCTCTGCCAGGCGCAACGCCACCTGCGTGGCGGCTGCCAACTCCTCAAGTCTGCCCGTAGCTCAGTTGGATAGAGCAACGGCCTTCTAAGCCGTGGGTCGGGGGTTCGATCCCCTCCGGGCAGGCCACCCCCTCTTGTCAACACGTCATGGGACTATCCCTAGGCGATTGCCCCTCTGGGCGGTCGGATAATGGATCCAAGGCCACCGGCTGGCGCTGGGCGCGCGGGTGGTCTTTTTCATACCCATAACTGGAGACATTTGAATGAACCAACCCACGACCCGCCGCCACCTGCTGGCGCAGACCGCTGCCTTGATGGGCACCAGTGCCGCCGGCCTGATGGTGCCCCAGCATGTGCTGGCCCAATCGGGCAAGCTGCGTGTGGGCCTGATGCTGCCTTACACCGGCACCTTTGCCCAGCTGGGTGTGGCCATCGAGAACGGCATGCGCCTGGCCATCAGCGAACAGGGCGGCAAGCTCGGCGGCCGCGAGATCGAGTGGTTCAAGGTGGACGACGAATCCGAACCTTCCAAGGCCATCGAGAACGCCAACAAGCTGGTGCAGCGCGACAAGGTCGATGTGCTGGTCGGCACCGTGCACTCGGGCGTGCAGCTGGGCATCCACAAGGTCGCACGCGAGAGCGGTGTGCTCAACCTGATCCCCAACGCGGGGGTGCACATCGCCACCCGCCAGCAGTGCGCGCCCAATGTCTTCCGCACCAGCTTCTCCAACAGCCAGCCCACCATGGCGCTGGGTGAGGTGATGGTCAAGCGCGGCCACAAGAAAGCGGTCTGGATCACCTGGAAGTACGCGGCGGGCGACGAGGCCTTCGAGGGCTTCAAAGAAAGCTACACCAAGGCCGGCGGCACCATCGTCAAGGAACTGGGCCTGCCCTTCCCCAACGTCGAGTTCCAGGCCCTGCTCACCGAAATCGCGGCCATCAAGCCCGATGCGGTGGCCTGCTTCTTTGCCGGCGCCGGTGCGGCCAAGTTCATCAAGGACTACGCCGCCGCCGGCCTCAAGGGCAAGATCCCGCTGTACGGCTCGGGCTTCCTGACCGAGGGCGTGATCGAGGCCACCGGGGGCGCGGCCGAGGGCGTGCTGAGCACCCTGCACTACGGCGAGGGCATCGAGACCAAGCGCAACAAGGACTTCCGCCTGGCCTATGCCAAGACCTTCAAGATGCAGCCCGATGTGTACGCGGTGCAGGGCTACGACACCGGCCTGCTGCTCATTCGCGGCGCCAACGCGGTCAAGGGTGACCTCAGCCGCAAGGCCGAGCTCTACAAGGCCATGGAGGGCGCGGTGATCGACAGCCCGCGCGGCAAGTGGACCATGAGCAAGTCGCACAACCCCATCCAGGACATGTACCTGCGCCAGGTCAAGGGCAACAACAACGAGGTGATTGCCGTGGCCGCCAAGGGCCTGGCCGACTCGGGCGCCGGCTGCCGCCTCTGATCGCTCGCCCCTCCTGCGGCCCGTGCGGCCGCAGGCCTCATGGTTTTGTGAAGTGCCGCCATGGACCTTGTGAATGTATTGATCCAGCTGCTCAACAGCGTGCAGTACGGCCTGCTGCTGTTCATGCTGGCCGCCGGCCTGACCCTGATCTTCGGCATCATGGGCGTGGTCAACCTGGCGCATGGCAGTTTCTACATGCTGGGCGCCTACCTGGCCTGGTCGCTCTCGGCCATGACCGGCAGCCTGACGCTGGCCATCTTGCTGGGCACCGTGCTGTCGGTGGCCTTTGGCCTGTTGCTCGAGCGTGTGCTGTTCCGCTTTTTCTACCAGCGCGATCACCTCGACCAGGTGCTGCTGACCTTTGGCCTGATCTACATCTTTGAAGAGTTGCGCGCCATGCTGTGGGGGGACGATGTGCATGGGGTCAAGATCCCCGCCCTGCTGGCCGACTCGATCCCGCTCACCGACACCCTGTCGTATCCGGTCTACCGGCTCTTCATGTCGGGCATCTGCCTGCTGCTGGCGCTGGGCCTGTACCTGCTGATCTCCAAAACCCGCCTGGGCATGAAGATCCGTGCGGGCGCCTTCAACCACGAGATGACCGAGGCGCTGGGCGTGAACATCCGCCTCATCCACGCGGTGGTGTTTGCGCTGGGCGTGGGCCTGGCGTCGATTGCCGGCATGATTGCCGCGCCCGTCTCGAGCGTCTACCCCAATATGGGCTCGCAGGTGCTGATCATGTGCTTTGTGGTGGTCGTCATCGGCGGCATCGGCTCGGTGCGCGGCGCGCTCATTGCCGCGCTGCTGGTGGGGCTGGTGGACACCTTTGGCAAGGTGCTGCTGCCGCAGGTCTCGGGCATGCTGGTCTATGTGCTCATGGCCCTGGTGCTGCTGACCAAACCCGAAGGACTGTTCAAGCAATGAGCGCGCCCCGCCCCACCCTCGAACACCTGCCCATCAGCGCCCGCGTGCTGCTGGGCATGGGCCTGCTGGCCTTGCTGCTGTTCCCCCTGGTCGGCTCGGACTTTTATGCGCAGATGATGGTGCGCATGATGATCCTGGCCATTTTTGCCATGAGCCTGGATGTGCTGCAGGGCATGACGGGCCTGGTCTCGCTGGGCCATGCGGCCTACTTTGGCCTGGCCGGCTATGTGCTGGCCTTTGTCACGCCCGCCAACGAGCCGCCCAATCTGTACCTGAGCCTGCTGATCTCGGTGGCGGCATCGGCCGCGGCCGCGCTGCTGATTGGCGCGCTGGTGGTGCGCACGCACGGCATCTACTTCATCATGGTCACCATGGCGTTCGCGCAGATGGTGTACTACCTTTTCTTCGACAACAAGGTGCTGGGTGGGTCGGATGGCCTGTACCTGAATTTCCGGCCCGACGCGCTGTGGTTTGACCTTGAGAACAAGCGCGTCTTCTACTACTTCACGCTGGCGCTGATGGTGGCCGTGGGCCTGTTCCTGCGGCGCCTGATGTGGAGCCCGTTTGGTCGCGCCCTGGTGGGCATCCGCGCCAACGAGCACCGCATGCGGGCCCTGGGCTATGGCACCTACGCGCACAAGCTGGCGGCCTTCACGCTGGCCGGCGCCATTGCCGGGCTGGCGGGTTTTCTGTGGGCCGCGCAAACCGGCTTTGTCAACCCGGAGCTGATGGGCTTTCACATGAGCGCCCACGCCATCATGATGGTGATCCTGGGTGGCATGGGCAATGTGGCCGGCGCCATCATCGGCGCCTTCTCTTTCGAATACCTGTTGCACCTGTTCAAGGACTTGCCCGACATCGGGGGTTTTCGCACCGGCAAGCACTGGCAGCTGTGGATGGGCCTGTTCATTGTGGCGGTGGTGGTGCTGGCCCCTCGGGGCTTGCTGGGCCTGCTGGCACGTCGCCCGGAGGATCGCCCATGAGCACCCCCTGGCTGCAGGCGAAGGCGCTGACGCGCCGCTTTGGCGGCCTGGCCGCTGTCGACCAGGTCTCGCTCGAGCTCTGGCCCGATCGCATCCATGCCGTGATCGGCCCCAATGGCGCGGGCAAATCGACCCTGACCAACCTGCTCTCGGGCGACCTGCCGCCCAGCAGCGGCCAGATCCTGCTGCGCGGGCAGGACGTGACCGGCTGGTCGCCCGCGCGCATTGCCCGGCTGGGGCTTGGGCGCAGCTACCAGAAAACCAATATCTTCCCGGCCTTCAGCGTGTGGGAGAACGTGCGCCTGGCGGCGCAGGCGCGGCACCAGCCCTGGCCGTTTGATCCGCGCGGCTGGTGGGGCCGTGCGGCCCAACACCGCCCGACCCTGGCGCAGGCCGAGGCCGCCCTGGAATTGGCGGGGCTGCAGCACCGGCGCGACAGCCTGGCCGGCGCGGCCAGCCATGGCGAGCAGCGCCAGCTGGAGATTGCCATGACCCTGGCCACCGCGCCGACGGTGCTGCTGCTCGATGAGCCGCTGGCCGGCATGGGCAGCGCCGAGGCCGAGCGCATGGTCGAGCTGCTGCAGCGCCTGAAGAAAGCGCATGCCATGCTGCTGGTGGAGCACGACATGGACGCGGTGTTTGCCCTGGCCGATCAGCTGACCGTGATGGTCAATGGCCAGGTGATCGCCAGCGGCGAGCCCGCACAGGTGCGCGGCGACGCCGCGGTGCAGGCAGCCTATCTGGGAGAAGCGGCATGAGCGAGCGCCTGATCGACGCCACCGGCCTGCACACCTATTACGGCGCCAGCCACATCCTGCGCGGGGTTGACTTCCGGGTCGAGCGCGGCGAGACCATTGGCCTGATGGGGCGCAACGGCATGGGCAAAAGCACCCTGCTCAAGTCGCTCATGGGCCTGGTGCCGCCGCGCCAGGGCCAGGTGCGCATCAAGGGCCGCGACATGACCGGCCGCCCCCCCTATGAGGTGGCCCGCCTGGGCGTGGCCTATGTGCCCGAGGGACGCGGCATCTTTGGCAACCTGAGCGTGCAAGAGAACCTGCGCATGGCCGCGCGCGCCGGCACGCAAGGCCAGCGCGACTGGACCTACGAGCGGGTGCTGACCACCTTCCCGCGCCTGGCCGAGCGCCTGCGCCACGGCGGGCAACAGCTGTCGGGGGGCGAGCAGCAGATGCTCACCATCGGCCGGGCGCTGATGACCAACCCCGATGTGCTGATCCTGGACGAGGCCACCGAGGGCCTGGCGCCGCTGATCGCGCGCGAGATCTGGCGCATCTGCGAGCTGGTGCGCGAGAGCGGCATCAGCACCATCATCGTCGACAAGAACTGGAAGCACGTCACCCGCATCACCGACCGCAACCTCATCCTGGTCAAGGGCGAGGTGGTGTTCGAAGGCAGCAGCGCGCAGCTGCAGGCCGACCCGCAGCTGCTGGCGCAAACCCTGGGGGTTTGAGCGGCCCGCGGGGCGCCTTACTCGCCAAAGGTCAGGGGCAGGCCCACATAGTTCTCGGCGATGGTGCGCGAACCCGATTCGCTGTGGATCAGGTAGTCGAGCTCGGCTTCCTGGAGTTTTTGCGCGATCTCGCCCTCGCCCGGGAAACGGTGCATCAGGCTGGTGAACCACCAGCTAAAGCGCTCGGCGCGCCAAACGCGGCGCAGGCAGCGCTCGGAGTAGTGGTCGATGCCGGCCGCGCTGCGCTCGGCGTAGAACTCGATGAGCGCCTGCGAGAGGTACTTCACATCGGTGGCCGCCAGATTCAGGCCCTTGGCGCCGGTGGGCGGCACGATGTGCGCGGCATCACCGGCCAGGAACATGCGGCCAAAGCGCATGGGTTCGGTCACAAAGCTGCGCAGGGGCGCGATGCTTTTTTCGATGCTCGGGCCGGTCTGCAGCTGCTGCGCGGCCTGCGGATCGAGGCGGCGGCGCAGCTCGTCCCAGAAGGCCTCGTCGCTCCACTGCTCGACCTGGTCGGTCAGCGGCACCTGCAGGTAGTAACGGCTGCGGGTGTGGCTGCGCTGCGAGCACAGGGCAAAGCCGCGCGGGGTGTTCACATAAATGAGTTCGTGGTGCACCGGCGGCGTGTCCGACAGCACGCCCAGCCAGCCAAAGGGGTAGACCTTCTCGTACTCGGTGATGGCGCTGCGCGGCACGCTGGCGCGGCAGACCCCGTGAAAGCCGTCGCAACCGGCGATGAAGTCGCACGCGATCTCGTGCGTGCGGCCGTCTTTCTCGAAGCGCACGCGCGGCGTGTCGCTGTCGTAACCGTGCACCTGCACGTTCTGCGCCTCGTAGACCGTGGGCAGGCCGGCGGCGGCGCGGGCGTCCATCAGGTCGCGCGTGACCTCGGTCTGGCCGTAGACCATGACGCTCTTGCCACCGGTCAGGTGCTGCAGATCGATGCGGTGGCGCTGGCCCTTGAAGAGCAGGTCAAAGCCGCTGTGGACCAGGCCCTCGGCATGCATGCGCTGGCCCACCCCGGCCTCATCCAGCAGGTCGGTCGTGACCTGCTCGAGCACGCCGGCGCGAATGCGCGAGAGCACATAGTCGCCGCTTTGGCGCTCGACGATCACGGCGTCAATGCCGGCCTTGTGCAGCAACTGGCCCAGCAGCAGGCCCGAAGGGCCGGCGCCCACGATCACAACCTGGGTACGGGTGGGGATGGTCATCAAGGTCTCCATGCAAGGTTCAATGCCGCGAGCTTAAAAGTCTGTGAGGGCGGCGACCATGGGGTTTTGGATTCTTTGTGCGATTGCTAGAATGTGTGCGCGATGATCGCGCATTTTGATGGCGATCAATCGAAGCCCCCGCCAAGGACCTGCCCCATGCCCATCGCCAAAGCCGACACCATCGAAGGCCTGCTCAAAGGCCTGTCGGTGCTGGAGGCCTTCGACACCGAGCGCCAGCGCCTCAATGCCACGCTGGCGGCGCAGCGCACCGGCCTGACCCGGGCCGCGGCGCGGCGCCACCTGCTCACCCTGGCCGAAGCCGGCTACCTGGAGAGCGACGGGGCGTTCTACTGGCTGGCGCCGCGGGTGCTGCGCCTGGCGGGCAGCTACCTGGCCACCTCGCGCCTGCCGCGCACGCTGCAGCCCACCCTCAACCGCCTGTCGCAGGCCACCGGTGCGTCCTTCAGCGCGGTGGTGCTGGACGGCGACGCCTGCGTGATCATCGCGCGCAGCGCCGGCCTGCACGAACCGGTGCGTCAGCTGGCACAAGGCCTGCACCTGGGGGCGCGCTTGCCGGCCCATGCCACCTCCACCGGCCAGGTCCTGCTCGCGTGCGGCCCCGCCGAAGCGCTGCAGACCTGGCTGAACGGGCGCGAGCTGCCCCGCATCACCCCGCACACCGAAACCCGGCGGCGGGCGTTTCGCCAGCTGCTGGCCCAGGTGCGGCGCGACGACTGGTGCCTGGCGCGGCAAACCCACGAGCTGGGCATTCACGCGCTGGCGGTGCCGCTGCGCAATATGCAGGGCCAGACCCTGGCGGCGCTGAACGTGGTGGGCGATGCGCTGCAGCTGAGCGACGCCGCCGTGCGGGCACAATGGTTGCCTTTGCTGCAGGAGGCCGCGCGCGAGCTGCGCCCCCTGCTTTGACCTGACCCATCAAGACTTCGCCCATGCGACCCACCCCAGCCCTGCGGGGCATCCGAATCATCAGCCTGGCCCTCAACCTGCCCGGCCCCGCCGCCCTGATGCGCCTGTCGCAAATGGGGGCGCGCTGCACCAAGGTCAACCCACCAGCGGGCGACCCGATGCAGGCCTACACGCCAGAAGGCTATGCCCAGCTGCACCAGGGCGTGCAAGAGATCACCCTCGACCTCAAAAGCGCGGCAGGCCAGCGCCGCCTGGACCAGCGCCTGGCCAAAACCGATGTGCTGCTGACCTCGTTTCGGCCCTCGGCGCTGCGCAAGCTGGGGCTGGACTGGGCCAGCCTGCAAGCGCGTCATCCGCAGCTGTGCCTGGTCGAGGTGGTGGGCGCGCCCGGCCTGCTGGCCGAGGTGCCCGGG
>JBEBDJ010000161.1:0-4273 GCA_041157045.1 Pseudomonadota bacterium | reverse complement strand
TGCCGCCCGAGCAGCTCTACACCGAAGGACCGCTCTCGCACGAGTTCCCGCGCACCGTCTCGCGCCTCAACGAGATGCAGTCGGCCGAGTTCCTGGCCCTGGAACACCGCACCGTGGACACCCAACTCACATGAGCCCTTGGCGCGCCTGGCTGCTGTGCACCGCCCTGTTGGGCGGGGCTGGCTTGGTGCGCGCGCAAGCCGATGGCCTGAGCGAGCAGCTCGAGCGGCTGCGGCTGGCCCGGCAGGAACTGTCGGTGCAGCTGCGCAGCGCCGAGACCACCTCGCGCGCGCAACAAAGCGCATGCTGGCAGCGCTTTGCGGTCAACGACTGCCTGATCCGCGAGCGCCGTGCCCTGCGCCAGGCCCAGGCGCCCCTCAAGGCCCGCGATCTGGAGCTGGCCGATCAAGAGCGCGCGCTGCGCGAGCAGCAACGCCTGCAGCGTCTGTCGGCGCGCGAGTCAGAGGCTGGGCGTGAACCCTGAGGCGTGGCCCGAGGGGCCCAGCGCATCGGCGGCACCCGACGCGCAGGCCCTGCGCGAGCAGGTGCAGGCCGTGCTGGCCGATGGCGGTGCCCTGAGCCAGGCCTTGCCCGGTTTTCAGCCCCGGCAGGCCCAGCGCGACATGGCGCAAGCGGTGGCCCAGGTGGTGCACGATGGCGGCGCCCTGGTGGTCGAGGCCGGAACCGGCGTGGGCAAGACCTTTGCCTACCTGGTGCCGGTGCTGCTGAGCGGCCAGCGTGCCCTGATCTCCACCGCCACCAAGGCCTTGCAGGACCAGCTCTTTGCGCGCGACCTGCCGCGCCTCTTGCAGGCGCTGAACCTGCCGCTGCGCGTGGCCTTGCTCAAGGGGCGCTCGAGCTATCTGTGCCTGCATCGCATGCAGCAGGCACGCCACCAGCACCACCTGCAGGCGGCCCACCACCTGCGCCTGCTCGCACGCGTCGAGACCTGGGCGCCCAGCACCCACAGCGGCGACCTGGCCGAGGTGCCTGGGCTCGATGAGAGCTCGCCGCTGTGGCCCTGGGTCAGCTCCACCCGCGACAACTGCCTGGGCAGTGCCTGTCCGCAGCAGCGCCAATGCCATGTCAGCCTGGCGCGCAAGGAGGCCATGGCGGCTGACCTGGTGGTGATCAACCACCACCTGTTTTTTGCCGACCTGGCGGTGCGCGAATCCGGTGTGGCCGAGTTGCTCCCCCTGGTGCAGGTGACGGTGTTTGACGAGGCCCACCAGCTCAACGAGACCGGCGTGCAGTTTCTGGGGCAAGAGCTGTCGACCCATCGCTTGCTGGAGTTCACGCGCGATCTGCTGGCCGCGGGCCTGCAGTTTGCGCGCGGCCTGCAGGACTGGGCGGCCCTGGCCTCGGCCCTCGAGAAGGCCACGCGCGACTGGCGCCTGGCCGCAGGTCAGCACCCGGGCGCCGTGCGCCTGCGCTGGACCGGGGCCGCGCCACAAACCCTGGACGAAGCGGCCTGGACCGAGGCCATGGCCCGGCTGGCCCAGGCGCTGGCGCAAGCCGAACCGGCGCTGGACATGATGAGCGAACTCTCGCCCGATTTCGGCCGCTTGTTCGAGCGCGCGCGTGAGTTGCGCTCGCGCATCGAGGCCTTGCAAGCCCCATTGGGACCCGATGTGGTGCGCTGGGCCGAGGTCAGCGCCCAGCTGCGCGTGGTGCAGGCCCCGCTGGATGTGGGAGCCACCTTTGCGCGCTTGTTGGCCGAGCGGCCGGGCGCCGAGTCGCCTGCGCCCGACGAGCACGACCCCCAGTCCGACCCGCCCGATGCACCGGCGCGGCCGCCCCTGGCCACCCGGGCGTGGGTGTTCACCTCGGCCACCTTGGGCGACGACGAGCGCCTGGCCTGGTTCACCGAGCCTTGCGGCCTGCAGCAGGCGCAGGTCTTGCGCGTGGGCAGCCCGTTTGATTACGCCCGCCAGGCCGCGCTGTATGTGCCAGCCGATCTGCCCCGACCTGACGAGCCTGGCCACACCGAACAGGTGGCGCAGCTGGCCGTGCGCCTGACGGCCGCCCTGGGCGGGCGGACCCTGGTGCTGTGCACCAGCTTGCAGGCCATGCGCCACATCGGCGCGACCTTGCAGGCCGAACTGGGCGAGGACGGTCAGGTGGAGGTGTTGGTGCAGGGCGAGACCCCCAAGGCCCGGCTGATGGCGCGCTTTCGGCAGGCCGATGCGCAGGGTCAGCGCGGCTGCGTGCTGGTGGCGTCGGCCACGTTTTGGGAAGGCTTTGATGTGCCGGGCGAGGCCTTGCAGCTGGTGCTGATCGACAAACTGCCCTTTCCTTCACCCGGCGACCCGGTGCACCAGGCCCGCAGCGAGCGCCTGACGCAGCAGGGCCGCCAGCCCTTCTCGCAGCTGGCACTGCCGCAGGCCGCGGTGAGTTTGCGCCAGGGTGCCGGTCGCCTGATCCGGCACGAGCATGACCGGGGCATGCTGGTCATTGCCGACAAGCGGCTGGTGACCATGGGCTATGGGCGGCGTTTGCTCTCGGCCTTGCCGCCCATGCAGTCGATCACTTCGCAGGCGCAGGCCCTGGCGTGGCTGGCGCAGCTGCGCCAGCCGAGCGAGGATCAGAACAGCTTGAACCAGGACGTGTTTCGGGCCGGGCTGTAGCCCTTGAGGTAGGCCGATTTGGGATAGTTGGCCTGCAGCACCCGGCGGGCATCGTCGCGCAGCTGGGTCATGCCGAGTTGGTCATGGGCATACACCAAAATGGCCAGTGCCTCTTCGATGGCCGGCACATTGGGGTAGTCGTTGATGGCCTGCTGGGCACGCCCGATGGCCGCCACATGCGCGCCCCGGCTGGCGTAGTAACGGGCCACGTGGACCTCGTACATGGCCAGCGAGTTGACGATGTAGACCATGCGCTGGCGCGCATCGGACGCGTAACGCGAGTCCGGGAAGCGCGTGCTCAGTTCGCGGAAGGCCTCGTAGGAGTCCTTGGCCGCCTTTTGATCACGTTCCGACAGGTCCTGGCGTGTGATGGAGCCGAACATGCCCAGGTTGTCGTTGAAGTTGATCAGCCCCTTGAGGTAGAAGGCATAGTCCAAGGCCGGGCTGGCCGGATGCAAGCGGATGAAGCGGTCGAGCGTGGCCAGCGCTTGCGGGCGCTCGCCGAACTTGTACTGCGCATGTGCTTTCTCGAGCTGGGCCTGCTGCGACAACAAGGTCCCCGCCGCGCGGCCTTCGAGCTTGTCGTAGTACTGGATGGCCTTGTCCCAGGCGCCGGTGCGCACGCTGTCCTGGGCTTCTTCCCGGAGCTTCTCGACCGACCATTTGGCGGTGATGTCCTCGGTGACGCTGGCACACGCCACCAATCCCAGCACGAGCACCAAGGCGCTCAGGTGCCGCAGGGCGGATAATCGGGAACGACGCATGAAGGCAGGCCTTTGATTTTGAACCAAACCATTATATCGACCGAGGCCGACGGGGCCGACGAATGGGCGGTGCCCGAAGGGGATACCGAGGCCGAAACCCGGTCCTTGGTGGTGCCGGACAGCCTGCATGGCGACCGCCTGGACCGTGCGCTGGCCGTGCTGGTGCCCGAGTTCTCGCGCAGCTACCTGCAGCAGCGCATCGAGGCGGGCGATGTGCAGGTCGAGCAGCGCGAGCTGCGCAAGCCTGCGCAAAAGGTGCGGGTGGGCCAGCGCCTGCAGGTCTGCCTGCGCCCGACGGAGCAAAGCCAGGCCTTTGTGCCGCAGGACCTGCCCATCCACACGGTCTACCAGGACGAGCACCTGCGCGTGGTGCTCAAGCCTGCTGGTTGCGTGGTGCACCCGGCGCCCGGCAACTGGCGCGGGACCTTGCTCAACGGCCTGCTGGCCCTGGACCCGGCCAGCGTTCACCTGCCGCGCGCGGGCATCGTGCACCGACTCGACAAGGACACCAGCGGCCTGATGGTGGTGGCACGCAGCCGAGAGGCCATGCATGCCCTGGTGCAGGCGATTGCCACCCGTGAGGTGCAGCGCGAGTACCTGGCCCTGACGGCCGGCGCCTGGCGCGGCGAGCCTCAGCGCCAGGTCGATGCCCCCATCGGGCGCGATCCGGCCAACCGCCTGCGCATGGCGGTGGTGGACCTGGCGCGCCATCCGGGCAAGACCGCCAGCACCCTGTTTGAGTGCCTGGCCAGCAATGGCCATGGCAGCCTGGTGCACGCCCGTCTGCACACCGGCCGCACCCACCAGATCCGAGTGCACATGGCGCACCTGGGCCTGCCCTTGCTGGGCGACACCCTGTACGGCGGACGGCGTGAACCCTGG
>JBEBDJ010000160.1:0-15378 GCA_041157045.1 Pseudomonadota bacterium | reverse complement strand
ACCCCGACGAGGCCGGGGCCTGGCTCTTGCACGGCTTGCTGCAGCACGAGCGCGGCAACGACGCGCAGGCCCGCCCCATGCTCGAGAAGTACCTGGACCTGGTGCACGAGCGGCCCGAGCGCGACCCGGGCAATGCGCGCGTGGACGCCATCGTCACCCTGGCCCTGATCGCCCTGCGTGAGCGCGACCTGGTGCGCGCCCAGCACTGGCTCGACCAAGCCCCGCCGCAAGCCGATCCGCTGCGCGTGGCGGCGGTGCGTGCGCAGCTGCTGGCCCAGCAAGGTCAGTTGGCCCAAGGTCGCCAGGTCATTGCCAGCGCGCCGGCCAAAACCGAAGACGAGCAGGCCCGTCGCCTGTTGATGGAGGCGCAGTTTCTGCGCGAGCACCGCCAGGCCGAAGCGGCCTACGCCCTGCTGCAAGAGGCGCTGACCCGCAGCCCCGATCGGTATGAATGGATGACCGAGCTGACCCTGGTGGCCGACAAGCTCCAGCGCTTTGAGGAAATGGAAACGCTGCTGCGCCGCATGATGGCCCAGCGGCCCGACGACCCCCACGCCTACAACGCCCTGGGCTACTCTTTGGCCGACCGGGGCCAGCGCCTGCCCGAGGCCCGCACCCTGATTGAAAAAGCCGTTTCGCTGGCGCCCAACGACCCCTTCATCATGGACAGCCTGGGCTGGGTGGCGTTCCGCGAAGGCCAGGTGGCCCAAGCCCTGCGCATTCTGCGCCGCGCCTTCGAGCTGCGGCCCGACCCCGAGATTGCCGCCCACCTGGGCGAGGTGCTTTGGGTGAGCGGCCAGCGCGAGGAAGCGCGCGCCGTCTGGCAGCAAGGCTTGCGCCTGAAGGCCGATAACGAGACCTTGCAGGACACGCTGCGGCGCCTGGACCCGCGCCGCTGACACCGCATGGACGGCCCGCACCCGATGCGACTGCCCGCGCCGCTGCCGCGCCGCCAGGCCCTGCGGCACAGCGCCTGGACCCTGGCCTCGCTGGCCTTGTTGAGCGCCTGCGCCAGCGCGCCCAGGCCCCGCGCCGATGCGCGCGTCTGGCAAGGCCGCTGGCTGCTGCGCCTGGCAGGTCCGCCCGAACAGGTGCACCAGGCGCAGTTTGAGCTGAGCGGTCAGGCCCAAAGCGGCGAGCTGCTGCTGATCTCGCCCCTGGGCTCGGTGCTGGCACGCCTGCGCTGGACCCCGCAACTGGCCGAGCTGGAAAGCCCAGGCCGCGTCGAGCAGGCCCCGCAACTGGCCACCTTGCTGCAAGCGCGCTTGGGGGTGGCCTTGCCCGTGCCCGCCCTGTTTGACTGGCTGCAAGGCCGACCGACCGAGGTGCCCGGCTGGCAGGTGCAGCTGCAAGACCTGGGGCAAGGCCGCCTGCAGCTGACGCATCTGAACGAACCACAGGCGCAGCTGCGCCTGATCCTGGACCGCCCATGAGCCAACGCCTGCTCGACCTGCCCGCCCCCGCCAAGCTCAACCTGTTCTTGCATGTGACCGGGCGGCGCGCCGACGGCTACCACCTGCTGCAGTCGGTGTTTGTGCTGATCGACTGGTGCGACACCCTGCACCTGGAGCGGCGCAGCGACGGGCGCCTGCAGCGCCACGACCTGGGGCAAGCCCTGCCCGCCGACGACCTGGTGCTGCGCGCGGCGCGCCTGCTGCAACAGGCCAGCGGCTGCACCGACGGGGCCGACCTGCACATCGACAAGGTCTTGCCGGCACAAGCCGGCATGGGCGGCGGCTCTTCGGACGCGGCCACCACGCTGCTGGGGCTCAACCGCCTGTGGGGCCTGAACTGGTCGCGCCAGCGCCTGGCGGCCCTGGGCCTGCAACTGGGCGCCGACGTGCCGTTTTTTGTGCACGGGCGCAACGCCTGGGTCGAGGGCATTGGCGAGCAGATCCGCCCCATCGAGCTGCCGCCCGCGCAGTTCGAGGTCGTCAAACCGCACGCCGGGGTCGAGACCGCACAAATTTTTCGATCGCCAGATTTGAACAGGTCAACAAAACCTGCTATACTTTCTGTCTTTGCTGCTGACCCTTATGGCTTTGGCCACAACGACCTGCAGCCTGTGGCGCAAGCCCTGTGTCCCGAGATTCAAGCGGCCATTTCATGGCTAGAATCGCAAGGTCTTCAGGCACGCATGACAGGTTCTGGAAGCGCTGTGTTTGCCCACTGTCCTGAAGGAACGCCACCGCTCCAGGCGCCTAACCACTGGACGCACCGGCGATGCAGCATTTTGGAGGTTCATCCCCTTTGGGAATGGGCATCCAGCGACGATTGATGGGTTTGAGCTCTTTGGGCTTGGACCTGCGTAGGGGAGTCGCCAAGTTGGTAAAGGCACCGGATTTTGATTCCGGCATGCGAGGGTTCGAGTCCTTCCTCCCCTGCCAAATCTTTTGCAAGACTGTTTATTGTTCGCTGGACCACCATGCAGCAGCCTGCCACCATCACGCCCGACTTCATGCTGTTCACCGGCAATGCCAACCCGGTTCTTGCGCGCGAGATCGCGCAGCACCTGGGCACCAGCCTGGGCGACATCCACGTGGGTCGTTTCTCGGATGGTGAGGTCACGGTCGAACTCAAGCAAAACGTGCGCGCCCGCGACGTCTTTGTGATCCAGTCGACCTGCGCGCCGACCAACGAAAACCTGATGGAACTGCTGATCATGGTCGACGCGCTCAAGCGCGCCTCGGCCGAACGCATCAGCGCCGTCATCCCCTATTTCGGCTACGCCCGCCAAGACCGCCGTCCGCGCTCCTCGCGCGTGCCGATCTCGGCCAAGGTGGTCGCCAACCTGCTGCAGACCGTGGGCGTGGCCCGCGTGTTGACCATGGATCTGCACGCCGACCAGATCCAGGGCTTTTTTGACATCCCGGTCGACAACATCTACGCCTCGCCGGTGCTGCTGGGCGACTTGCGCCAGAAGCAATACGAGAACCTGATCGTGGTCTCGCCCGACGTGGGTGGCGTGGTGCGCGCCCGTGCGCTGGCCAAGCAACTGGGCTGCGACCTGGCCATCATCGACAAGCGCCGTCCCAAGGCCAACGTCTCCGAGGTCATGCATGTGATCGGCGACATCGAAGGCCGCAACTGCGTGATCATGGACGACATGATCGACACCGCCGGCACCCTGGTCAAAGCCGCCGAGGTGCTCAAGGAGCGCGGCGCGCGCAAGGTCTACGCCTATTGCACGCACCCCATCTTCTCGGGCCCGGCCATCGAACGCATTGCCCGTGGCGACGCCCTGGACGAGGTCGTCATCACCAACACCATTCCCTTGACCGAAGCCGCCGCCGGCTGCGGCAAGATCCGCCAGCTCTCGGTGGCGCCGCTGATTGCCGAAACCATTCAGCGCATTGCCAAGGGCGAGTCGGTCATGAGTCTGTTCTCCGAGCAGGATCAGCTGTTCTGATCCACCGTTCGCAGAACGCCCCCGTGGGCCGCCAATGTCTGGCGGTCCTTTTTTTGTAACCTAGAGCCGCACTGGTCGCGGTCGGCTCATTCAGGAGTTGAGTATGAAATTCGTCGCCTTTGAGCGCGCCAAGCAGGGTACGGGTGCGAGCCGCCGTCTGCGCAATTCGGGCCGCACGCCCGCCATCGTCTACGGTGGTACCGGTCAGCCGCTGCTGATCGAACTCGATCACAACGCCCTCTGGCACGCCCTGCGCAAGGAAGCCTTCCACGCCTCCATCCTCGAGATGGAACTGGCCGGCCAGACCAGCAAGGTTCTGCTGCGTGACTACCAGATGCACCCCTTCAAGCCCCTGGTGCTGCACGTTGACTTCCAGCGCGTGGAAGCCAACACCATGCTGAACATGAAGGTGCCGCTGCACTTCAGCGGTGAGCAGGAGTCGCCGGCCGTCAAGACCGACAAGTGCCTGGTCAACCACGTCGTCAATGAAATCGAAGTCGCCTGCCTGCCGGCCGACCTGCCCGAGTTCATCAGCGTGGACCTGTCGGGTCTGGTCAACGGCCAGTCCCTGCACCTGAACGACCTGAAGCTGCCCAACGGCGTCAAGGCCATCACCCACGGCAAGCCGAACCCGGTGATCGTGTCGGTTGTGGCCCCGGTCGAAGAAGAGATCGTGGCCCCGCAAGCCGCCGCGCCGGCTGCTGCCGACAAGAAAAAGGGCAAGAAGTAATTCTTCGCCGCGCTTGTCGCTTGGAAGGCCCGCCCCGTGCGGGCCTTTTGCATGGTGCCAGCCCCGCGGCGTGGGCTGGGCGCTGACCGGTTGATAATCTCCCCATGATCAAACTGCTGGTGGGCCTGGGCAATCCCGGGCCGGAATACGAGGACACGCGGCACAACGCTGGCTTCTGGTGGCTCGACGACATTGCGCGCGACCTCAAGCTCACGTTTGCGCCCGACAAGAACTTTCTGGCGCTGGTCGCGCGCGGCCAGCACCAGGGCCAGCCCCTGTGGCTGCTCAAGCCGCAAACCTTTATGAACCGCAGCGGCCAGTCGGTCGGTGCGCTGGCGCGTTTCTTCAAGATCGCGCCCGACGAGATCCTGGTCGCGCACGACGAGCTGGACCTGCCGCCCGGGCAGGCGCGCCTGAAGCTGGGCGGCTCGCACGCTGGCCACAACGGCCTGCGCGACATCCATGCCCACCTGGGCAGCGACGCCTACTGGCGCTTGCGCATCGGCATCGGGCATCCGGGTGACAAGGCGCAGGTGTCGAACTGGGTGCTGCGCAAGCCCATGGCCGAGCAGCGCAGCGCCATCGACAGCGCCAGCGACCGCGCCCGTCATGCCCTGCCCTTGCTGCTGGCTGGACAGATGACCGAGGCCATGTCGCGCATCCACCCAAGCGCGCCGCCACGGCCCAAGCCGCCGCGGCCCAGCGCCCCTCAGACCGACGGTCCGCCGGCGTAAAGCCAGCGCAGATCCATCAGGCGCGCGCCGGCCAGGCGCATGGCGCTGTTGCGCGCCCAGGCCACAGGCCCTTGGGCGTGGTAGATCTGCCCTTGGCGCAGCGCCCTTGCCTGCACCCGCGCATTGCGCGCCCAGCGGGCCTGGGCATAGGCCGACAGCGCCGTGGGCGTGGCGCCATGGCGCTGCAGGGCCTGGGCCAGGGCTTGCGCATCTTCGATGGCCATGCCGGCGCCCTGCGCCAGATACGGCCGCATGGGGTGCGCCGCATCACCGAGCAAGGCCACCCGCCCACGCGCCATCTGCGCGGCCGATTGCAAGGGGGTGCGGTCGTGCAGGGCCCACAAACGCCACGCGGGCGCGCCGTCCAGCAGGGCGCGCAGCCCCGGGTCCAGGCGCTCGCGCAGCAGCGCCGGGGCCTGCGCCTGGCCGTCCCAGTCCTGCGGGTCGGCTGGCATGGGGCCCGCCATGATCGCCACCACATTGAGCAGGCGAGCGCCGCGCACGGGATAGTGCACCACATGCAGGCGCGGCCCCATCCACACCGTCACCTGTTGCAGGGCGCCGGGCAGACAGGCTTGGGCCACATCGGCCGGCACGGTGGCACGCCAGGCCAGGTGGCCGGCAAAACGCGGCGCGTCGTGCAGGCCCAGCAGCGCGCGGCTGCGGCTCCACAAGCCGTCTGCGCCCACCAGCAAGGCCGCCTGCCCGGCTGCGGCGCCGGCCTGCCAATGCACCGCATCGCCCGCATCGCGCGCGCTGTCCAGCGCCGCGCCCAGCTGTACCGGCACGCCGGCAGCCTGCACCGCCCGGGCCAGCAGGTCCAGCAGGTCGGCGCGGTGAATGCCCACATAGGGCGCGCCGTACTGCGCCAGCACCGCCTCGCCCAGGGCACGCGTGGCCAGCACCCGGCCGCTGGCGGCATCGCGCGCCTGCAGCTGCCGGGGCCGACAGGCCACCGCGTCCAGCGCCGGCCCCAGGCCCCAGGCCTGCAGCAGCCGGGTCACATTGGGGCCCAGCTGCACGCCCGCGCCCACCTCGGTCAGCGCACTGGCACGCTCGATCACGCGCACCGGCTGGCCGCTGCGCGCCAGCGCCAGGGCGGCCGCCATGCCGCCAATGCCGCCGCCCACCACCAAAAGCCCGTGCTCGCTTGTCATGCCCGCATTGTGCCCGCAGCCGCGGGCAGACCTTGCGCGACCGCGGGGGCGCCAAACATTGGACAATAGGGGCATGACCCAGATCAAAACCCCCGAGCTGCTGCTGCCCGCCGGCTCGCTTGACAAGATGCGCGCCGCCTTTGCCTTTGGCGCCGACGCCATCTACGCCGGCCAGCCGCGCTACTCCCTGCGCGCGCGCAACAACGAGTTCCGCCTGGAGCAACTGGCGCAAGGCATTGAAGAGGCCCACGCGCTGGGCCGCAAGTTTTTTGTGACGAGCAACCTGATCGCGCACAACGACAAGGTGCGCACCTACCTGCGCGACATCGAGCCCGTGATCGCGCTCAAACCCGACGCGCTCATCATGGCCGACCCAGGCCTGATGATGATGGTCCACGAGAAGTGGCCCGAGGTGCCCATCCACCTGTCGGTGCAGGCCAACACGACCAACTGGGCCACGGTGAAGTTCTGGCAGCGCGCGGGCGTCTCGCGCATCATCCTCTCGCGCGAGCTGAGCCTCGATGAGATCGAGAAAATCCGCCAGGAATGCCCCGACATGGAGTTGGAGGTGTTTGTGCATGGCGCGCTGTGCATTGCCTACTCGGGCCGCTGCCTGCTGTCGGGCTACTTCAACCGCCGCGACCCCAACCAGGGCACCTGCACCAATGCCTGCCGCTGGAACTACACCACCCACGCGGCCAGCGACCAGACCGACAGCGGCGAGGTGCGCCCGCTCAAGCTCGAGGGCGACTTCAGCTTTGCGGCCGAGCAAGAGAGCGCGGACAAGCAGTTCGCCTCGTGTGGCGACGGCCAACGCCATCCGGCGGCCGACCAGGTCTACCTGATCGAAGAGGCCAACCGCCCCGGCGAGCTCATGCCCATCATGGAGGACGAGCACGGCACCTACATCATGAACAGCAAGGACCTGCGGGCCGTCGAGCTGATCGAGAAGCTGGTCAAGATCGGTGTGGACTCGTTCAAGATCGAGGGCCGCACGAAAAGCCTGTACTACGTCAGCCGCACCGCGCAGGTCTACCGCCGCGCCATCGACGACGCGATGGCGGGTCGCCCCTTCAACCCCGAGCTGATCAGCCAGCTCGATGGCTTGGCGCACCGCGGCTACACCAGCGGTTTTCTGGAGCGCCGCCCAGCGCAGAGCTACCAGAACTACGAGACCGGTCATTCGGTGGGCCACCGCAGCCAGTTTGTGGGCGAGGTGCGGCGGGTCGAGCCCGGCTGGGCCGAGGTCGAGACCAAGAACCGCTTTGCGGTGGGCGACACCCTGGAGATCATCCACCCAAGCGGCAACCGCAAGCTGGAACTGCGCGAGATGAAGAACCTGGAGGGTCAGTCCATCGACGTGGCCCCAGGCAGCCCCCTGCGCGTGCTCATCCCCCTGGACGGCCCCGCCGAAGGCGCCCTGATCGCACGCATGTTCTGAGGTCCATGATGGCGCACTGAACGCAGATTTCAGCGAGCTTTGCGCAGCGCCAGCCAAGCCTCGGCCAGCAGCACAGGCACGGCGCTGACGGCCAGGACGGGCATGGCCAGACCCATCAGCAGGGCCGCGATCAGCGCGCCGGGGCGCAGGCTGCGCCAGGCGCCGGGCGGCACCGGCGGCAGCACCGGCACGCCGCGGGCGATGCGCTGGAAGGCCATCGCCCAACCCGACACCAGCGAGAAGAGAATGCCCGCGCCAAACAGGAACAGCAGGACCTGGTTCCAAAGGCCAAACTCGCCGCGGTGGAACGGAATGCCGATGGCGGTGGCCTTGCCAAACCAGGGCTGATCGGCCCAGCCGCTCAGGTATAGGCGCTCGCCGCTGTACGCATCGAGCAAGAGATCAAAGCGCTTGCCTGGATTGCCCCGGTCCAGCTGATTGGCGCGCCACACCCCGGCCTCGCCTTGCGGCGGCATGATCATCATGGCCACCTTGGGGGCCTGACGCGCGATGGCCTCATGGGCCTGCGCCCAATTGAGCGCGGCCTGCCCAGGCTGGGGGGTCGAGCGCCAATGCCCCGGGATGCGTGGCGGGGTCTGCCCTGCGGCGTCGCGCGCCCACTTGACCTGTTGGCCCGCGTACTGGCTCCAGGTCAGGCCCGTGGTGATCATGACCAGGCTGATGCCGGCCAGGGCCACGCCCACGCCGGCATGCCAGCGCCGCCAGACCCGACGCCTGTCGAGCGTGGCCGTGGGGCGGGCCGAAGCGCGCGGCCACCACAAGAACAGGCCACTGACCAGCATCACCAAGGTCCAGCTGGCGGCCAGCTCGATCATCCAGCGCCAGCCATCGCCCTGCCCCAGGCTCGAATGCAGCTTGCGGGCCCAGTTGGCAAAGCGCTCTGACTCGGGCAACTGGCCCAGCACCTGCCCGGTGTAGGGGTTCAGGTAGACCACCACGGCCCGCGTCGGAATGCCAAAGTTGGGGCGCAAGAATGCAGGGGGGCGATCCCCCGAGGCGGCCGCAGGGCCATGGCCGCCATGGCCACCGTGACCGCCGTGACCCGCGCTGGCGCCGGCCGGCGGCACATAGGCCACGCGCACGCTGTCATCGGGCTCGAAGGCTGGCGCCACCGAATGCAGGCGCCAGCCGGTCGGGGCCACCGCGTGCGCGCGATCGACCAGCGCGTCCAGGGGCTGACGGGTCTGCTGGGGCAGCACCGTGTCAAGATGACCATGCAGGGCACGCTCGATCTGCGGCGTGAACACATAAAGCAGGCCAGTCAGGCACGCCAGCACCACAAATGGGCTGGCCAGCAAGGCCGCCCAGACATGCAGGCGCCAGAGCATGGCGCGGCGGCGGGCGGGATGGTTGCCAACAGATGAAGAGGACATGGGCAATGTTTCCTGGTCTTAGCGATCGCCAAAGGTTTTGCTCAGGCCCAGCATCAGGCTGCGCGGGGCACCGGGTGAGTAGGTGTTTTGGGTGTTGGGGCTGTACGCGCCGCCCTTGTAAGTACTCGACGCGACATCGGCATAGCGCGCATTGCCCAGGTTGCGCACCTGTGCCCAGCCCTCCCAGCCGCCCCCGAAGCGACGGCTGGCCGTGAGGTTCCACAAGGTATGGCCCTCGTAACGAACCGTGTTGAGGTTGTTCATCCAGTACGCGCCCTGGCGCACCATGCCCAGGGCCACCCGGGCACCAGGCATGAAGGCCCAGCCCACCTGCGCCTGCAGGATGTGCGAGGGGGCTTGCGGCATCTCCTTGCCCGAATAGTCCTCGCTGCCCGAGACCTGGTAGACCAGGTACTGGTGGCGTGCCCAACTGCCGCTCAGGCGCCAGTCCCATTGGGCCACTTGCTGCGCCAAGGCCAACTCCAGGCCGCTGCTGCGCGTCTTGCCAGCATTGCGGTTCTCGCTGTTGCCGGGCGACGTGGTGTACGACACGATGGTGTCGCGCCCCTGGAGCCGGTACAGCGCCGAATCGAGCTGCAAACCATTGCGCCAGCGGGCCCGCCAGCCGATCTCCTGGTTGTCGTACACCGACGGCTTGAGATCGGGGATGACGGACTTGCTGTAGAGCTGGCTGACCTCGGGTGGGGTGAAGCCCTGGCTCAGGTTGGCGTACAGGCTTTGCGACGGCGACAAGGCCAGGGTGCCGCCCAGCTTGGGACTCAAGCGAGCAAAGCGCCGGTCCTCGTCGGCGGCACCGAATTGGGCCCCCGGGCTAAGGTGGTTGCGAAAGTCGTAGGCCATGCGGTCGTAGCGGCCACCGGCCGTGATGCGCACGGCGTCGGCGGGGCTGAACTCCAGCTGCGCAAAGGCCGCGTGGTTGCGAATCGCTGCGCCGTAGTCACGCACGCCGGTGGGATTGGCCAGGTTGTTCAGCGCATACGACCGGTACACGCCCAGGTCATCGCGCGTGATGCGCAGGTTGTCCGAGACATAGTCGTTCTGGCTGTGGTCAATGAGCAAGCCCGTGACCAGGCGCGTGCGCCAGGCCGCAAAGGCCTGCACATGCTTGACATCAAGCCCCAGCGATTGAACATGGTTGTTGTTGATCGTGCCCTTGCAGGTGAGGCCGCTGCAAGCGGTGATGGTGTAGGCCGGCAACTGGCCGTGGTCGTTCTGGCGCGTGAACAAGGTGACGGTGGTCAGCCCTTGGGCCACGGTCTCGCCCTCCCAGGCCAGGTTGGCGCGGGTGGCGATGTCACGTCGCCAGGTGAAGGTGTTGATGCTTTTGGACGGGTTGAGGCGGTAATCGTTTTCGAACAGGCTGCCGGTCATGTCCGCGTCCAGGCGCGTGTGCACCAGCGATGCCCTCAACCACGATGCGCCCCCCAGGTCGTAGAAGCCCGATACGGTGTAGGCGTCCTTTTGGCCACCGCTGTAAGCCTGCCAGTTGTTCGGCTCGCGCCGCGAGCTGTAGTGCGAAAAGCGCAGACCCAGATCCCCCCAGGTGTTGCTGGCGCCGCTGTCGATCCGGGTAAAGCCATCGGTGGCATCGGCGCGCATCCCCAAGGTCGCCGTGGGGGTGCGCGAAGGCTTTTGTGTGAGGAAGTTCACCGCCCCACCCACCGCGTTGCTGCCATACAGCGATGACGCGGCGCCTTTGACCACCTCGACCCCTGCGGCCGCGTTCATATTGGTTTCGTTCAAGGCGTTGTGGTTGAACACCCCCATGGGTCGGATCGGGATCCCGTCCTCCAGATACTGGTACACCGCGTTGGTGCTGATGGGCTGGCGTATGCCCATGCTGTGCTGCTCGTTGCCCAGATCGTTCCAGAACACGCCGGGAATGCGGTTGATGATCTCCCCCACCGATTTGGCCTTGTCGGCCTCCCAAGCCGCACGCTTGACGGCGCCAATGGAGACCGGGGTTTCGGACAAGCGGGTGTCGGCGCGCGAACCACTCACCACCACGGTGAAGTCGGGCTCGGCGGAAGGGGTTTGGGCCCCAGCGGGCAAGACACAGACAAGGCTGGCCGTGGCCAAGGACATGCCGTTCAATACAAATTTCATGATGCTGACCTGATGCGCGCGTGCCGCCAAGGCACGCGCAAACAACCACCGCCCTTGGCTTCAAGGGCGGCACAAGGGGTTGCGCCTGACGGCGCTCAGCTCAGGTCTGGGGGCCCTCGGGAGGGCAAGGGGGGCGCGGTGCGCGACAGCAGAACGGCTGCCGGCAATTTCTGCACGATGTGGCCCCGTGCGTCGGGCTGGTGCACCTGTTGTGCGATGCTGGGCGGGGGCAAGGAGGCGGCGCTGTGGGCGCACAAGGGGCAGTCCATGCCGGCCTTGGGGTTGGGCGCCGCGTCGTCGCTGCCATCGACCCACATGACCATGCCCGCGCTGGTACACACCATCTCCATGCTGCGCGGCGACAGGGTGGCCGCCAGCACCGAAGCGCCCAGGAACAGCACATACCAGGCCAGCACAAGGCGGGCCAGGCGTTGCAGAACAGCGCGCTGGAACATGGGCATGCCCAATTATCGCAAAGCGCAGGACGGGCCCATGGCCACCATGGGCTTGGGCTTAACCGTCGACGAACACACGCGCCTTGCGCGGCGTGAGCACCAGCCACTCGCCCTCGCGAAACGCCTCCTGGCGAAATTGCGCGGCCGACAGCTGGGCCTCGATGATGGCGTCCTTGCCAAAGCCCTGGTCCTCTTGGGCTTGCAGCTCCAGGCGCGCCACGGGGCCGACCACCATCGCGCGGGTCAGGCGGGCCACGATGCCGCCTTGATGACCTGGGCTGTAGCGGGCCACGTCCAGGTCGTGCGGGCGCACATAGGCAAAGGCCTTGGCGTCCTGCGCATCCCCGTGCTCGGGCGTTTGCAGGCGCACGGCATGGTGGTCGGTGCCGATCAGCATCTCGCCCTCGTGGGCACGGCCATGGAAGAGGTTGACGTCGCCCAGAAAGCCGTACACAAAGGGACTGGCCGGGTGATCCCAGACGTCTTGTGGCGAGCCGATCTGCTCGATGTTGCCCTTGTTCATCAGCACCACGCGGTCGGACACCTCCAGGGCCTCCTCCTGGTCGTGCGTGACAAAAATGCTGGTGACATGCAACTCGTCGTGCAAACGGCGCAGCCAACGGCGCAGCTCTTTGCGCACCTTGGCGTCGAGCGCGCCAAAGGGTTCATCGAGCAGCAAGACCTTGGGCTCCACGGCCAAGGCACGCGCCAGGGCAATGCGCTGGCGCTGTCCGCCCGAGAGTTGCGAGGGGTAGCGATTGGCCAGCCAGTCCAGCTGCACCAGACCCAGCAGCTCGTGGACCTTGCGCGAGATCTCGGCGTTGCTCGGTCGGGTGGCCCGCGGGCGCACGCGCAGCCCAAAGGCCACGTTCTCAAACACGGTCATGTGGCGAAACAGGGCGTAGTGCTGAAACACAAAGCCCACCTGGCGCTCGCGCACATGCACATGGGTGGTGTCCTCGCCGCCAAACGCAATGCTGCCGGTGTCGGCCGTCTCCAGCCCGGCAATGATGCGCAGCAAGGTGGTCTTGCCGCAGCCCGATGGACCCAGCAAGGCCACCAGCTCGCCCGACTCAATGTCCAGGCTGACGTCGTTCAGTGCGGTGAAGTCACCAAACTGCTTGTGAATGTTGCGGATTTCGATGCTCATGGCGTCTCTCAGGAATTCGGGTTTTCGGGTGGGGTGTCGGCCGCAGCACGCATTTCGCGTTCGTGCAGCCACTCGACCACCGACTTGATGACCAGGGTCACCAGCGCCAGCAAGGCCAGCAAGGAGGCCACGGCAAAAGCAGCCACCGATTGGTATTCGTTGTAGAGAATTTCGACGTGCAGGGGCATGGTGTTGGTTTGCCCGCGGATGTGGCCCGACACCACCGAGACCGCACCAAACTCGCCCATGGCCCGGGCATTGCAGAGGATCACGCCATAAATCAGGCCCCACTTGATGTTGGGCAGGGTCACACGCCAGAAGGTCTGCCAGCCGGTCGCGCCCAGCACAATGGCCGCCTGCTCTTCTTCGGTGCCTTGTGCCTGCATCAGCGGAATCAGTTCGCGGGCAATGAACGGGAAGGTGACAAACATGGTCGCCAGCACAATGCCCGGCACCGCAAAAATGATCTTGATGTCATGGGCTGCCAGCCAAGGGCCGAACCAGCCGTGGGCCCCAAACACCAGGACGTAGATCAGGCCGGCCACCACCGGTGAGACCGAAAAGGGCAGGTCCACCAGGGTGGTCAGAAAGGCCTTGCCACGGAACTCGTATTTGGCAATCGCCCATGCGGCGGCCACCCCAAAGACCAGGTTGAGCGGCACCGCAATGGCCGCGGTGATCAGGGTCAGGCGAATCGCCGACCAGGCGTCGGGCTCTTTGAACGCATCCAGGTAGGCGGATGCGCCTTTGCGCAGTGCTTCGGCAAACACCGCCGCCAAGGGCAAGACCAGGAACAGGAACATAAAGCCCAGCGCCACGGCCAGCAACAAGCAGCGCACCCAACGGGGCTCGGTCGTTCCGGTCTGGGCCAGGCGGGCGGGGCGTTGGCCCAGAGAGGAAGCGGAGGCGCTCATGCCGGGGCTCCAGAACGTTGACGCTGCCAGGCCTGCAGGGCATTGATGATCAGCAGCAAGATGAACGAGAACACCAGCATCACCACCGCCACGGCGGTGGCACCGGCATAGTCGTATTGCTCGAGCTTGCCGATGATGATGAGCGGGGTGATCTCGGAGACCATGGGCATGTTGCCGGCAATGAAGATGACCGAGCCGTATTCGCCCACGGCCCGGGCAAATGCCATGGCAAAGCCTGTCAGCAAGGCGGGCATGATGGACGGAAAAATCACCCGGACAAAGGTCTGCAGACGCGTCGCGCCCAGGCAGGTGGCGGCCTCCTCCAGCTCCTTCTCGGCGTCTTCCAGCACGGGCTGCACGGTTCGGACCACAAAGGGCAGGCCAATGAAGATCAGGGCAATCACCACGCCGTTGGGGTTGAAGGCCAGCTGAATGCCCAAGGGCTCCAGGTACTGGCCAATCCAGCCATTGCCCGCGAGCAAGGCGGTCAAGGAAATGCCGGCCACCGCGGTGGGCAAGGCAAACGGCAGATCAACCAGGGCGTCGACCACCTTCTTGCCAATAAAGTCATAGCGCACCAGCACCCAGGCCACCAGCAAGCCAAACACCACGTTGACCAGCGCCGCGATCAAGGAGGCGCCAAAGGTCAAGCGGTAGGAGGCCAGCACACGCGGCCCCGTGACCGCCGCCCAGAACTGCTCCCAGGTCAGGGTGAAGGTCTTGAAGAGCAAGGCCGACAGCGGGATCAGCACGATCAGGCTGAGGTACAGCACGGTGTACCCCAGGGTCAGGTTGAAGCCGGGCAGGACCCGGCTGGGCTTGCGGCGTGAACCGCGAGCCGAGAAAACGGCGGCATTCATGGAAAAGCGGATTTACCGGACGGTATAAATCTTGTCGAACAGGCCACCATCGTTGAAATGGATCTTCTGTGCCTGGTCCAGCGAGCCAAACACCTCTTGCACGGTGAACAAGGTGATGGGCTTGAAGGTGTTGCTGTACTTGCGCAGGATGTTGGCACTGCGCGGGCGCAGGGCGTGCTTGGCCGCGATCTCTTGCGCCTCTTCCGAGTACAGGTACTCCAGATAGGCCTTGGCCAGTTCCTGGGTGCCCTTTTTGTTGACGGTGCGCTCGACCACCGCCACCGGGTTTTCTGCCACGATGCTGATGGACGGGTGCACCGCGTCGACCTTGCCCGTGCCAAATTCACGATCGACCGACACGACCTCGGACTCAAAGGTCACCAGCACGTCGCCGATATTGCGTTGCAAAAAGATGGTGGTGGCGTCGCGCCCCCCTTTGGCCAGCACCGGCACGTTTTTGTAGATCTTGCCCACAAACTCGGCGGCTTGCGCATCGCTGGCGCCCTTCTTCTTGGCATAGCCCCAGGCGGCCAGATAGGCCATGCGGCCGTTGCCACCGGTCTTGGGGTTGACCACGATCACCTGCACCCCCGGACGGGTCAGGTCGTCCCAGTCCTTGATGTTTTTGGGGTTGCCGTTGCGGGTGAGGAACAGCATGGTCGAGGTGGTGGGCGAAGCGTTGTGTGCAAAGCGCTTGTTCCAGTCCTTGGCCACCACACCGGTGCTGGCCAGAAAGTCCACATCGGTGGTGGTGTTCATGGTCACCACATCGGCGTCCAGACCGTCGTTGACGGCCCGGGCCTGGGCGCTCGAGCCGCCATGGGCCTGGTCGATCTTGACGTCCTTGCCGGTGGTTTTTTTGTAATGGGCCACAAACGCGGCGTTGTAATCCTTGTAGAACTCGCGCGCGACGTCGTACGAGGCATTCAACAGGGTCTGGGCTTGGCTGGCCAGGCTGGCCAGGGACAGGGCGGCCACCAGGGCCACGCGAACAGAGGATTTCATAC
>JBEBDJ010000159.1:0-6307 GCA_041157045.1 Pseudomonadota bacterium | reverse complement strand
TGCCTGCACGCCAGCGCGGTCTCGGCGCTGGCCCGGGACTGAGCCCAGGGCCTGTCGCAGGCCGCCCCATTGGCGGCAAAGATCGGCGCTCGCGGCTATAATGGGGGGCTTACCCGCAACTTCCCGTACGCCAAAGCCCACCCCCGGTCCCTTCCTCGAACAAGCAACCAAAAATGCGCGCGCATGGCGCGCATTTTCGTGAGCGCTGAGGCGTACCCGCAACCATCGGAGAACCCAGTGCTTTTGTCTCTCAAGGGAACCTTCCCCGCCGCCATTCTGGCGCTCGCAGACGGCACGGTCTTTGTCGGCTCATCCATTGGCGCCCAGGGCGCCACCGTTGGCGAGGTGGTGTTCAACACGTCCATCACCGGCTATCAGGAAATCCTCACCGACCCCAGCTATTGCCAGCAGATCGTCACCTTGACGTACCCGCACATCGGCAACTACGGCGTCAACAGCGAGGATGTGGAGGCCAACCAGATCCACGCCGCCGGTCTCATCATCAAGAGCCTGCCCCTGCTGGCCTCGAACTTTCGCAGCCAGCAAAGCCTCAGCGACTACCTGCGTGCCAGCGGCACCGTCGCGATTGCCGACATCGACACCCGTGCCCTGACGCGCCACCTGCGCACGCACGGCGCGCAAAACGGCGCCATCGTGGCGCTGGCCCCGGGCGAGGCCGTCACCGACGCCCACAAGGCCCAGGCCATTGCCCGTGCCCAGGCCGCCCCCTCGATGGCCGGCGCCGACCTGGCGCAGCAGGTCAGCGTCCAGACCGGCTACGACTGGACGCAGACCGAGTGGCGGCTTGGCCAAGGCTACGGCCAGCAGACCGCGCCGCGCTTTCACGTGGTGGCCTACGACTTTGGCGTCAAGAAAAACATCTTGCGCATGCTCGCCGAGCGCGGCTGCAAGGTCACCGTGGTGCCCGCCAAGACCCCGGCCGCCGAGGTGCTGCGCCACCAGCCCGACGGCGTCTTCCTGTCCAACGGCCCTGGCGACCCAGAGCCCTGCGACTATGCGATTGCGGCCGCACGGCATCTGATCGACGAGGCGGGCCTGCCCACCTTTGGCATCTGCCTGGGGCACCAGATCATGGCCCTGGCCAGCGGTGCCCGCACCTTCAAGATGAAGTTTGGCCACCACGGGGCCAACCACCCGGTCAAAGACCTCGACACCGGTCGCGTGTCGATCACCAGCCAGAACCATGGCTTTGCGGTCGACGAGAAGACCTTGCCCGCCAACCTGCGCGCCACCCACATCTCGCTGTTTGACGGCACCCTGCAGGGCCTGGCCCGCACCGACCGCCCGGCCTTTTGCTTCCAGGGTCACCCCGAAGCCTCGCCGGGTCCGCAAGACATTGGCTATCTGTTCGACCGATTCATCGACCTGATGGCGCAGCACAAGGAGAAGGCGCATGCCTAAGCGCACCGACATCCAGAGCATTCTCATCATCGGCGCTGGCCCGATCATCATCGGCCAGGCCTGCGAGTTCGACTACTCGGGCGTGCAGGCTTGCAAGGCCCTGCGCGAAGAGGGCTACAAGGTCATCCTGATCAACAGCAATCCGGCGACCATCATGACCGACCCGGCCACGGCCGACGTCACCTACATCGAGCCCATCACCTGGCAGACGGTCGAGAAGATCATCGCCAAGGAGCGCCCGCACGCCATCTTGCCCACCATGGGCGGCCAGACCGCGCTCAATTGCGCGCTCGATCTGTGGCGCAACGGCGTGCTCGACAAGTACCAGGTCGAGCTCATTGGCGCCACCCCCGAGGCCATCGACAAGGCCGAAGACCGCCAGAAGTTCAAGGAAGCCATGACCAAGATCGGTCTGGGCTCGGCGCGCTCGGGCATTGCCCACAGCATGGACGAGGCCTGGGCGGTGCAAAAGCATGTGGGCTTCCCGACCGTGATCCGTCCGAGCTTCACGCTGGGCGGCACCGGTGGCGGCATCGCCTACAACCCGGAAGAGTTCGAGACGATTTGCAAGCGCGGCCTGGAGGCCTCGCCCACCAACGAGCTGCTGATCGAAGAGTCGCTCCTGGGCTGGAAAGAGTACGAGATGGAGGTGGTCCGCGACAAGAAGGACAACTGCATCATCGTCTGCTCGATCGAAAACCTCGACCCCATGGGCGTGCACACCGGCGACTCCATCACCGTGGCCCCGGCGCAGACCCTGACCGACAAGGAGTACCAGATCATGCGCAACGCCAGCCTGGCGGTGCTGCGTGAAATCGGCGTGGACACCGGCGGCTCGAACGTGCAGTTCTCGATCAACCCGGTCGACGGCCGCATGATCGTGATCGAGATGAACCCGCGCGTCTCGCGCTCCTCGGCGCTGGCCTCCAAGGCCACGGGTTTCCCGATCGCCAAGGTGGCGGCCAAGCTGGCCGTGGGCTACACCCTCGATGAGCTGCGCAACGACATCACCGGCGGCGCCACCCCGGCCAGCTTCGAGCCCAGCATCGACTACGTCGTCACCAAGATCCCGCGTTTTGCCTTCGAGAAATTCCCCACCGCCGACAGCCGCCTGACCACGCAGATGAAGTCGGTCGGCGAGGTCATGGCCATGGGCCGCACCTTCCAGGAATCGTTCCAGAAGGCCTTGCGCGGTCTGGAAGTGGGCGTGGACGGCATGAACGAGAAGACCCAGGACCGCGAGGTGCTTGAAAAAGAGCTGGGCGAGCCCGGCCCCGAGCGCATCTGGTACGTGGGCGACGCCTTTGCCCAGGGCATGAGCGTCGACGAGGTGTTTGCCCTGACCAAGATCGACCCCTGGTTCCTGGTGCAGATCGAAGAGATCGTGAAGATCGAGCTCGAGCTCGAAGGCACCACCCTCTCGGCGCTGTCTGCGCTGGAGCTGCGCCAGCTCAAGCAAAAAGGCTTTTCGGACCGGCGCCTGGCCAAGCTGCTCAAGAGCAGTGAGGGCGAGGTGCGCGCGCGCCGCCATGCCCTGGGCATCCGCCCGGTCTACAAGCGCGTGGACACCTGCGCGGCCGAATTCGCCACCAACACCGCCTACATGTACTCCAGCTACGACGAGGAGTGCGAGGCCGAACCGACCACGCGCAAGAAGATCATGGTGCTGGGCGGCGGTCCCAACCGCATCGGCCAGGGCATCGAGTTCGATTACTGCTGCGTGCACGCCGCGCTGGCCATGCGCGAAGACGGTTACGAGACCATCATGGTCAACTGCAACCCCGAGACCGTCTCGACCGACTACGACACCTCCGACCGCCTCTACTTTGAGCCGCTGACCCTGGAAGACGTGCTCGAGATCGTCGACAAGGAGCAACCCACCGGCGTGATCGTGCAGTACGGCGGTCAGACCCCGCTCAAGCTGGCGCTGGGCCTGGAGGCCGCGGGCGTGCCCATCATCGGCACCAGCCCCGACATGATCGATGCGGCCGAAGACCGCGAGCGCTTCCAGAAGCTCTTGCACGCCCTGGGCCTGCGCCAGCCGCCCAATGCCACCGCCCGCACCGAGGCCGAGGCCCTGACCAAGGCCGCCGAGCTCGGTTACCCGCTGGTGGTGCGCCCGAGCTATGTGCTGGGGGGCCGCGCGATGGAAATCGTGCACGAGCAGCGCGACCTTGAGCGATATATGCGCGAAGCCGTCAAGGTGAGCAACGACTCGCCGGTGCTGCTCGACCGCTTCCTGAACGACGCCATCGAGTGTGACGTCGACTGCCTGCGCGACCCGAGTGGCCGCACCTTCATTGGTGGCGTGATGGAGCACATCGAGCAAGCCGGTGTGCACAGCGGTGATTCGGCCTGTTCGCTGCCGCCGTACTCGCTGTCGGCCGACACGGTCGCCGAGCTCAAGCGCCAGTCGGCGGCCATGGCCGGCGCGCTGAATGTGGTGGGCCTGATGAACGTGCAGTTCGCCATCCAGAAGCAGGATGGCCAGGACGTGATCTACGTGCTGGAGGTCAACCCGCGTGCCTCGCGCACCGTCCCCTACGTGTCCAAGGCCACCGGCATCCAGCTGGCCAAGGTGGCGGCGCGCTGCATGGCCGGCCAGACCCTGGCCGAGCAGGGCATCACGCAAGAGGTCACGCCGCCGTATTACAGCGTCAAGGAAGCCGTCTTCCCCTTCGTCAAGTTCCCGGGCGTGGACACCATTCTCGGCCCCGAGATGAAGTCCACCGGCGAGGTGATGGGCGTGGGCAAGACCTTTGGCGAGGCCTTCGTCAAGAGCCAGCTGGGTGCGGGCACCCGCCTGCCGCGCCCAACGGACGCGGTGCGCAAGGTGTTTGTCTCGGTCAAGAACGGCGACAAGGCCCGTGCGGTGGCCGTGGCTCGCGATCTGCACGACATGGGCTTTGAGCTGGTGGCCACCAAGGGCACCGCCGCGGCCTTCAGCGCCGCCGGCGTGCCGGTGCAGATCGTCAACAAGGTCACCGAAGGGCGACCGCACATCGTCGACGCGATCAAGAACGGCGAGATTGCCCTGGTCATCAACACCGTCGAGGAGCGGCGCAACGCGATTGCCGATTCGCGCCACATCCGCACCTCGGCGCTGCTGGCGCGGGTCACGACCTTCACCACCATCGCGGGCGCCGAAGCGGCCGTGCAGGGCATGAAGAGCATGGACCGCCTCGACGTGATCTCGGTGCAGGAGATGCATGCGATGCTGGCCGCCTGACAGCGGCTTGTTCACACGGCATAATCCCACCATCACAACCGCCGGGTCCCACTCGGCGGTTTGCATTTGGAGAACCTCCCATGTCCACCATTCCGATCACCAAGCGCGGCGCTGAAAAGCTCAAGCAGGAGCTGCACCGCCTCAAGACCGTCGATCGCCCGGCGGTCATCAACGCCATCTCCGAGGCCCGCTCGCAGGGCGACCTGTCTGAGAACGCCGAGTACGACGCGGCCAAGGACCGCCAGGGCTTCATCGAAGGCCGCATTCAGGAAATCGAGGGCAAGCTCTCGGCCGCACAAATCATCGACCCGAGCAGCCTGGACGCCGGTGGCCGGGTGGTCTTTGGCGCCACGGTCGAGCTCGAGGACGAGGAAAGCGGCGAGCAAAAGCGCTACCAGATCGTGGGCGAGGACGAGGCCGATCTCAAGCTGGGCCTGATCAATGTCTCCAGCCCGATCGCGCGTGCGCTGATCGGCAAGGAAGAGGGCGATGTGGCCGAGGTGCAGGCCCCAGGCGGTGTGCGCCGCTACGAAATCGTCGCGGTCCACTACCTCTGACGCCTGCGCGGCCGGCCCATGTCCGCAATGGCCCCTTCGACCGTCCGCCTGCTGGGCTACGCACGCCAGCAATGGCGCCTGTTGGCCCTGGCCCTGCTGCTGTTTGTGCTGGGCGCCCTGGTCGAACCGGTCATTCCGGCGCTGTTCAAAGAGCTGATTGACTCGGGCTTTCAGAAAGGCCTGACGTACCCGCTCTGGATCGTGCCGCTGGTGATCATCGGCCTGTTTGCCGCGCGAGGGGTGCTCAATTTCCTGGGCGCTTATGTGGTGCAGGCCTGTGTCAGCCGCATTGTGCTCATCATTCGGCGCGACCTCATGCGGGCCTTGCTGCATGCCCGCTCCGACCTCTTTGCCAGCCTCTCGCCGGGGCAGGTGGTGCAGAAGATCATCTCCGACCCCAATGTGGCCTCGCAACTGATGGCCGGGACGCTGGTCGGCCTGGTCAAGGAGGCCACCACGCTGATGGGCCTGGTGGGCTATCTGCTCTACCTCAACTGGCAGCTGACCCTGATCTCGTTTGTGTGCCTGCCGCTGCTGGCCTGGGCGGTGGTGGCGGTCAAAAAGCGCCTGGCCACCGTGGGGGCGGCCCAGTACGATTCGCAGCAGCGCCTGACCCAGATCGTCGAAGACAATGCCCGCGCCTGGCGCGTGGTCCGCACCTTTGGCGCCCTCGATGTGGAGTGGCAGCGCTTTGAAGACGAGGCACAGCGCCAGCGGCGCCTGACCGTCAAGCAGATGGCCACCAGCGCGCTGGTGACACCGCTGACGCAACTGGTGGCGGCGGTGGGGGTGGCCCTGATCGTGACCCTGGCTCTCTACCAGGCCCAGCAAGGCGCGAGCACGGTGGGCGAGTTCGTCTCGTTCATCACCGCCTTGCTCATGACCTTCTCGCCCATGCGGCACCTGGCCGATGTGTTCCGCCCGGTGTCAGCGGCCTTGGTGGCCGCACGCGGGGCCTTCACCCTGCTCGATGCCCCTGCCGAACCCGACGAGGGCCGGCGCGAGCTCGCCACCTGCCAGGGCGCGCTGCGTTTTGAAGGGGTGCAGGTGCGTTTTGGCGATGCGCTCGCGCTTGACGGGCTCGATCTGCAGGTGCCCG
>JBEBDJ010000158.1:0-11506 GCA_041157045.1 Pseudomonadota bacterium | reverse complement strand
ACATCCCTGCACGGCGATGTTCGCAAGATGCTGCCAGCGCTGCGCCCGACGCAGGCGCCATAGGCAACGGGCCTGCAGGGCCAAGCGGCGGCGGACTCAGTTCATGGGTTGGCGATGCGCTCGATCAGCGCGGGCACGCGCTCGCGCACCTGCAGGACAAAGCGGTCCGAGCTGGTCGGCGCGGATGGCCAGCACACGCCCCGACCTGGACGACCTGCGCGAGCGGCTGCGGATGGCGGGGGCCTGAGCCGGCCCCGCAGGCCCTACGACTCAAACCATGTGGCAGGCCACGGTTCCCAGGGCGCCGATGGACACATGCACCCGATCGCCTGTGCTCACGGGCACCATGGGGCCCAGCGCGCCCGAGAGAATCACCTGGCCAGCCTTGAGCGCGGTGCCGCGCTGGCCCAGGGTGCAGGCCAGCCAGTAAGCCGCGCGCAGCGGATGGCCCAGGCAGGCCGAGCCGGTGCCCACCGAGGCGCTCTGGCCGTTTTTCTGCAGCGTCATGCCCAGCTCGCCCAGGTGCAACTGGCCAATGCCCACCGGCTGGTCGCCCAGCACAAACAGGCCGCTCGAGGCGTTGTCGGCCACGGTGTCGACCAGGGTGATCTTCCAGTCGGCAATCGCGCTGTCCACGATCTCGATGGCCGGCAGCGCGTAGGCCAGCGCGGCCAGGAACTCGGCGTAGCTCGGCACGGCCTGCGTCAGGTCGCGGCCCAGCACCAGGGCCACCTCGCCCTCCACCTTGGGCTGGATCAGGCGGGCCATGGGCACGGCGTCGTCGTTCAGATAGGCCATGTCGTCCATCAGCACGCCAAAGTCGGGCTGGTCCACGCCCAGCTGCTGCTGCACCGCGCGCGATGTCAGGCCCACCTTGAGGCCCACCACGCGCGCGCCCTGGGCGATGCGCTCGGCGGTGTTGATTTCGGCCACCGCATAGGCCGCGTCCAGGCCGGCAATGCCATGGGTTTCAGAGATGCGCGCAATGGGCTGGCGCTGGGCGCGCGCGGTGCGCAAGGCATGGGCGGCGCTGGCAATCGAACGAGAGGTCATGGGCGTGAGGAGGGTCTGGGTTCAAGCAAGGGGGACGGCCAGCCCGTTGGCATCGGACGCCGCCACGAAACGGTCGGGGCGCACGGCCACCACGCGCACCTGGTGCTCGCGCATCCAGGTCAGCAGGGTGCCCTGCAGGTCAATGATGTCATGCTGCCCGCGCCCTCGGTCTTGCGGCGAGAGCACGCGCAGGTAGCGCGCCGCCAGGCGGTCCCAGTCGGCCTTGTCGGCGGGGCCTAGCACCTCGGCCGGGTCCACCCCGTCGCCCAGCAGGGCAAAGCCCGTGCCCAGCAGGTCGTCCAGCAGGCACAGCCGCCCCTGGGCGTTGGCCACGCGCGGCTGCGGCACCATCTTGCCGATGATGCTGTGCGCGCCGATGGGCCCGCGCACCCAGCCAGCGTCAAGCGCCGGGTCTTTGCGATTGGGCATCTCGACCAGGGGCTGGCCGGGCGGTGCGCCCGCAGGTGCGAGCTCGGCCACGGTGACCTCGCGGCGGATGATGCGGCCCAGCTGCACCGAGGCCTGCGTCATCTGCGCCACATTGGGCGCGCGCTCGGTCTCGTAGGTCTGCAGCACCGACTCGGGCAGGCGGCCTTGCAGCACCTCCACCAGCTTCCAGCCCAGGTTGAAGGCATCCCGAATGCCCGACTGCATGCCGGCGCCGGCCCAGGGCGGCATCAGGTGCGCGGCGTCGCCCAGCAAAAAGATGCGGCCGTCGCGCCAGCGCTCGGCGTGGCGCACATGGTGTTTGTAAAAGGCGTGCTGGTGGATGTCGACATCGTCGGGACTCACGCCCAGCGAACGCAGCAGGGTCCACAGCTGCGCGTGGGTGCTGAAGTCGGCCTCGGACTCGTGCGCGGCCAGCGGAAACTCCCAGCGGTGGTTGCCCAGCGCCAGCGCAATGTCCACCACCGGGCGCTCTGGGTCGGACCAGAAGGTCAGGATGTGGCGCTCGGGCCACCAGCGTTTGACGCGGGCATCGATCACCACCCAGCGCGTCTCGACCGTCTCGCCCAGCAGGCGTATGCCCAGGCGCTCGCGCGTGGCGCTGGAGCCGCCGTCGCAGGCCAGCACATAGCGCGCGCGCAGCTGGCCCACGTCGCCGCTGGCCAGGTCGCGCCAGTGCACCGTGGCGCCGTCGGCGTCTTGCTGCACATCGGTGACCGCCATGCCGTAGCGCACCGCCAGGTTGGGGGCCAGGGCCGCACCGGCCTCGCGCAGCACCTCTTCCATGGCCGGCTGATAGATCGCGTAGGAGCGTGGGTGCAGGCCAAAGCGCGAGGGCGGAAACTCCACCCGCATGAGCTGCTGCCCGTCGTAGGTCACCCAGCGCAGCGCGGCGGTGGCATCCATGGTGCGGGCCAGCGCCTGATCCAGCCCCAGCGACTGAAAGCAGCGCATGGTCCAGTCATTGACCGTGACGGCGCGGGCGCGTGGGTAGATGCTGCGCTCTTTTTCAAACGCGGTCACGCGCACGCCGTGGTGGGCCAGCTTGAGGCTGGCCGCCAGGCCGGAGGGGCCGTAGCCGATCACGGCCACATCGGTGTCAAAGGTTGCGGTCATGGGATTTCAGGGCCAAAAAGTTCAGGGCTTGGGCAGGGCGTCGGTGCGCGGCTTGTGGCCCCACAGGCTGATGCCCTGGTGCACCTGCGGCACCCAGCGGGCCTCGTCCACACGCAGGCCGTTGCAGCCAAATTCAACATGGATGCCCGATGGGGTCTGGGCATAGAAGGACACCATGCGGTCGTTGGGGTGCTCGCCAATGTCCATGGTGATGGGCTGGCCAAAGGCCAGGCAGCGGTCGCGCGCGCGGCCCACCTCGGTCACATCGTGCACCTCCAGCATGAAGTGGTGCACGCGCTTGACCGGCCCCGGCCGGGGCGGGCGCGGGCCGAAGGCAAAGGAGTGGTGCCGCTCGTTGGCGTGGAAAAAGGCAAACTCGATCCGCACCCCGGGCACGGGCTCGGCCAGGATGGTGTCGCTCAGCCGCAGGCCCAGCACCTGCTCGGCAAAGGCGCGCTCGGCGGCGGGGTCGGGCACCTCGTAGACGATGTGGCCCATGCCGCCCGCGCCCGTCACAAAGCCCTTGGCCACCTGCGGGCTGGCAAAGGGCGTGTCGGCGTCGGCCTGGCCCCAGAACACCTCGTGCCGGTTGCCAGCCGGGTCGGCAAAGTGCACCATGCCGCGCACGCTGCGCAGGGCCAGCTCGGCTGGCGTGCCCACCTGCCAGCGCAGGCCGTGCTGCGTCAGCCGCGCACAAAAGTCAGACAGGGCCTGGGCATCGGCCACGCGCCAGCCGGCCCACACGCAGTCGTCGGCGGGCCCTTGCAGCAGCAGCACCCGCGCGGGTGCGGCGTCGATGCGCAGGCGGGTGCTGGCCTGGCCGGCCGCATCGGGCGGACCGTCCTCGACCTGCATGCCCAGCACCTCGGCGGCAAAGCGCCGCCAGCGCGGCATGTCGCTCACCTCGAGGCCCAGGTAGCCCAGTTCCAGGATGGGGGTGGGGTGCGCGCTCATGGGTGGGCCAAAAAGCTCAGGACCAGGTCGTTGAAGCGCTCGGCATGCTCCCACTGCGCCCAGTGGCCGCAATGGGTCAGCAGCACAAAGTCGGCATGCGGCACCACGCGGAAGGACTCGACCGCGCCCACCGGGTTGACCTTGTCCTGCAAGCCCCAGATGAACAGCGCCCGGTGGGGCAGCTCGGCCATGCGCGGGTCGCGGCTGATGAAGGTTTCCTTGCCCGGGCCGCCGGGCCGGGGCCGGATGGGCGGGTTGGCGCAGATGTCGGGATCGGCACTGGCCTCAAAGCGCTGGCGGATCAGCTCGGGCGTGATGAGCGAGGGGTCGTACACCAGGTTGGCGATGAAGGCACTGAGCTTGGCCAGGGTGGGCCCCTCGCCCTGGTAGTAGTGGGTCAGCTGCATGATGCCCTCGGTGGGCCCGGTGGCGCCCGGCACGACGCCGCCGCCCGGGCCCATGAGCACCATGCGGTCCACCCGCTCGGGGTGCGACATGGCCAGGCACAGGGCCACCGAACCGCCCAGCGAATTGCCCACCAGGTGCGCGCGGGCAATGCCCACCGCGTCCATGAAGGCCAGGACCGCGCGGGCCCCGTTCTGGAAGGGTCCGATGTCGCCAAAGGCCTGCAGGTTTTTTGAGCTTTGGCCCCAGCCGGGGATGTCGATCACCCAGACCCGGTAGGCCTGCGCCAGGGCCTCGATGTTTTTGCTGTAGTTGCTCTGGCCGGTGGCCCCGGGGCCACCGCCGTGCAAGAGGATCAGGTCGGGGCCCTGGCCGCTGACCTGGTAGTAAATGGTCCAGGCACTGCCATCGGCGGTGCGACCTTCTGCAAATGAACGCATGGTGAGGTGTGAGGTGAGGTTGCCGCAGCGCTCAGTCGATGCGGATGTTGAGGGCCTTGGCCAGCGGCACCATGGCGGCGGCGTCGCTGCGGATGATCTCGGCCACCGCGTCGGCGTTGGCGTAGCTCGAGCTCATGCCCATCTTGCGAAAGGCTTGCGCCGCATCGTCGGCGTTGACGGCAGCGGCCAGCGCGGCCGACAGACGCGCATGCACCGGCGCGGGCACCCCGGCGGGCACGAACAAGGCAAAGCGGTTGGCCGAGACCAGGCCGCTGATGCCGCTTTCGGCCAGCGTGGGCGTGTTGGGCAGAAACTCCGAGCGGCTGTTGCCGGCCACGGCAATCGGGGTGATCTTGTCCGACCCCATAAAGCCCAGGATCACGCCCACATCGGCGCAGAACAGGTCCACGTCCCCGCTCATCACCGCTTGCAGACCGGTCTGTGCCGAGGGATACGGCACATAGGTGGCACTGATGCCGGTGGCCTTTTTGAGCAGCTCCAGCGCCAGGTGGTTGGTGGTGCCAATGCCGATCGAGCCCAGATTGGTTTTGCCCGGGTTTTGGCGTGCGCGCTCAACCAGTTCCTTGAGGTTGTTCACCCGCTTGGGGCCGCCGCTGAAGAAGACCTGTTGCGAGGTCACGATCATGCCCAGCGGCGGCAAGTCCTTGATGGCGTCGTAGCGCAGCTTCATGATGGCCGGGAACACCGAGGGCGCGCCGGTGGCGGTCATGAGCAAGGTGTAGCCGTCGGCAGGTGCCCGGGCCACAAACTCCGAGCCGATGGTGGTGGTGGCCCCCGGCTTGTTCTCGACAATCACCGGCTGACCCAGGCCGTCGGACATCTTGGGCGCGATCGCGCGGGTGATGATGTCGGGCGGCGAGCCAGGCGTGAACGGCACCACGATACGGATCGGGCGCGCGGGAAAGTCGCTGCCCTGGGCCCAGGTCTTGGGCGCGGCGGTCAGGGCGGCCAGGCTGGCCAGTTGGATCATCGTCTGTCGGCGGTTCATGCGGGTCTCCTGTGGGTGGGTCGGGGTTGGCAAAACGCGTGGAAATGACAGATGGACGGCTGCGCCATCAATCGATGTGCAGCAGCAGGGGATGGGCCTCGTCCTGGTAGAGGGCGTCAACGCTGTCGCGGCGCAGATCGAGCACCTTGCGCTGGTTGATGTAGCCCTTCTCATTGGTCTCAAAACGCTCGATGGCCGGAGGGTCCAGCTGCAGCAGCATGCGGCGCACGCGCTGGCTGCTGCCGGCGTGCTGCGCGTTGTGCGCGCGCAGGCGCTCGATCAGGGCGGCGCGCAACGCGCTGTTCTGCGCCAGGGTCTGGGCATCGGCATCGGGCAGGCCGCAAAAGGCGCGGCATGCGGCCACATTGAGCCAGGCGAGCGCGCCCACATAGCGCTGATCGGCGCCGGTCACCACCACATCCTGCAAGAGGGGGGCGGCGGCGTCGATCAAGGCCACGCGCAGACTGCCCACACGCACAAAAACACCCGAGAGCAGCTTGAATTCCTCGGCCACCCGGCCGGCAAAGGTCAAGCCTTCTTCGGGGTGCGCACGGTCCACAAACGCAGCCGCGTCGCCCATGATGAAAAAGCCCTCGTCGTCAAAGCTGTCGGCGGTCAGCTGCGGCTGGCGCAGGTAGCCTGGTGTGACGGCCGCGCTGCGCACCCGCACCTCGTAACGCTCGCCATCGGGCAAGGGCAGCAGCTTCATCTCGACCCCGGGATGCGGCAGGCCGATCAGGCCGGTGCGCTCGGTGGGCCAGTACACATAGGTCACCGCCGCCGAGGTCTCGGTCGAGCCATAAGCCGACACGATCGGGATGCGGTAGCCGGTGTGGCGCACCGCCTGCGCCTGCAGCGCGGCATGGACCGCATCGGGCAGGCGCGCGCCCGAGTAGGTCAGGCGCCGCAGGTGGCGGAAAAAATTGGCGCCCAGCGCATCGTCCTGTTCCAGGGCTTCGGCCAGCATGGCATAGGCCACTGGCATGCCGCTAAAGCGCACCGGCGAGATCTCGCGCAGGTTCTGCAAGGTCTGGGCAAACTCGGTGGGCGTGGGTCGGCCATCGTCGATGTAGAGCGTGCCGCCGTCCTCCAGCACACCGTTGAAGACCGCATGACCGCCGGCCACATGGCTCCAGGGCAGCCAGTCGAGCAACACCGTCTCGGGCATGTCCTCGCCCCACTGCACCATCTGCGAGGTCATGGCCATGGCGGTGCACAGCATGCCCTGCGTGACGATGGCGGCCTTGGGCATGCCGGTCGATCCCGAGGTGAACTGGTACTTGGCCACCGTGTCATGCGACAGGCGCGCCACCGAGTCGGCCACCTGCTCGGTCACGGGTGTGGCCACCAAGGCCTGCCAGGTGATCAGCCGCGGGTGGTCGATGGGCTCGTCCACGCAGACGACCCAGGTGTGGGGCGCGATGGCCTGCAAGGCGGCCTCGAACTGGCGCGCGTTCTGCACAAACACCACCGCGGGTTCGAGCAGCTGCGCCATGGCCTGGAGGCGGCTGAGGTCGCGGGCCATGAGCGCATAGGCGGGCGTGATGGGCGCATACGGCATGTGCGCCTGCATGGCGGCCAGCTCCAGCATGCCGTGCTCGAGCGAGTTGCCGCTCAGCACCATCACCGACTGGCCCGCGCAGCCCAGCGAGAGCAGCCACTGGGTGACCGCATGGACCTGCCGGGCGGCGTCGCCGTAGCGAAGGGACTGCCACTGCCGCTCGGGGCCCCGCCGCTGCGCCATCCACACATGCTCGGGGCGCCGCTGGGCTTGGCGGTGCAGCAAGCCCGGGATGTGCGGCTCGCATGGCTTGAGCGGCACCGCGCATCGCACGATCAACTCGCCGTTGGCGCGTGGGCTCAGGTCCAGACTGCGCGTCAGGAAGGGGATGGGTCGAAAGGGCGCGGACACAGCAGAATCAGCCAGAAGGTAATCTAAGCTTACTTTATATGATGGCCCCATGGGGTGCCCTATCGAAAACCCTGCATGCCCTTCCGCAGTGGGCTTGGATATGATGGGGCGCATGGTGTCCTGGCATCGGGACGTGCGGCCCCAAACAGGGTCATGGTCAGGCGCAGCAGCGCCTCATGAGCGAGCGCTGCCACTGGCCGAGCCGCAACAAGAAACAGGTCCTGGATGGCGATCAACACACGAGGCTTTTTTTACATTCAACAGGTGGAGCAACTGGTGCGCCAGTGCCTGGAAGAAGCGCTGGCGCCACACGGCCTGACGGCCGGCCAGTACCTGGTGATGACCCTGGTGGCGCACCACGAGCCCCTGTCCTCTGCCAAGCTCGCGCGCGTGGCGCGCAAGACGGCGCAATCGACCGGTGAGTTCGTCAAATCGCTCGAGCACAAAGGCTGGCTGGTGCGCCGCGACGATCCGCAAAACCGGCGGGTGCTGCTGATCTCGACCACCCCCGCTGGGCGCGCGGTCATGAAACGCTGCGAGGGCGCGGTGGACCAGGCCGAACAGGTGTTTTTCAGCTGCCTCAAACCCAGCGAACTGAACGCCATGCGCCATGCGCTGAGCTGCGTGCGCAACGCGGCGCACCAGCGCCTCGAAGACGAGGTCTGAGGGCGCGGGCCGTCACGCGGCCGGCAACAGACCCAAGCGTGCGGGCCGGATCTGGCCTGACCAACGGCAGCTTGAGGGGGCGCTCAGCGCCGCATCGTCTTCTTGCCGCCCTGACCGGCACACGCCGGGCACTTGCCGTACAAGGTCAGCTCATGCCCTTCGAGCTGATACCCCTTGGGCATCAGGCGGGCCAGGTCGCCGGGGCAGGCATCGATGTCGGTCACCTGCTGGCAATCGTTGCAATGAAAATGGTGGTGGTGGTGTCGGTGCAACTCGTATCGGTCGGACTGGCCTGGCAGTGACACGGCCTCGACGCGGCCGTCGGCCATCAGGCCCTTGAGGTTGCGGTAGACCGTGGCCAGGCTCAGGCCCGGCACGTCTTGCTGGGCCTGTGTCAGCAGCTCGGCCGGCAGCAAGGGGCGGCCCGCGCGCCGCAAGGCGTCTTCGATGGCTGAGCGTTGTTTGGTGGCACGTTCCATGGCCCCAAGATTAGCGCAAAACGGCTTCATTTGCTATTGAGAATGCATTTGCAATAGAATCACGCCCATCGTCTTCCGTTTCATTGGCTTCCAGCCCACAGGTGTTCCATGCCCCCCTTGTTCCGCATCGCCCACCAGTCCCCTCGGCCACGCGTGTTGGCCGCCCTGGTGCTGGGCGGCCACCTGGGGCTGTCCATGGCCCAGGGCCTGCCGCGCCCCGAGGCCTGGGAAGCCGGGGTGGTGCTGGATGTGGCCAGCAGCTCGCAGGCGCTGGCCCTGGGCGCGCGCGACAAAGGGCTGGGCCTGGGCCACAGCGACTTGCTGGTGCGTGGGCCCCTGGGGCAGCACCTGAGCGCCGAGGCCAATGTGGGCCTGCACACGCAGGATCGGCAGCTGGAGGCCCACATCGAAAACGCCTGGCTGCAAACCCGCAGCTTGCCCGCAGGCTTGCAAGCGCGCGCCGGGCGCTTTGCCTCGCAGATTGGCTACCTGAACGAGCAGCACCCGCATGCCGACGATTTCAGCGAGCGCCCCCTGCTCTACCGCGCCTTGCTGGGGGGCCACTGGTACGACGACGGGCTGCGCCTGAACTGGACCGCCCCCACGCCCTTCTATCTGCGCCTGGGCGCCGAGGTCTTCAAAGGCAAGCAACTGGTGCCGCAGGCGCCGGCCATCTCGGGGGCCGGTGCACGCACGCTCAACCTGAAGATGGGCGACGACCTGGGCGAGAGCAGCAGCTGGCAGTGGGGCCTCTCGCGCGTGGACAACCGGCGCGTGACCGAGGTGGCCGCGCACGAGCCGGACGCGGCCGACCACGACCATGCGCACGCGGCCAGCTACAGCGGCCGCCGCATGTGGGTCAGCGATCTGGTGTGGAAGTGGGCCCCGCAAGGCAACAACCGCCAGCAACAGCTGCGCCTGAGTTGGGAGCTGGCCGAGATCAGCGGCATCCACCGCGACGCCGATCCGTCGCTGCGCCACCGGGCCTCCACCCTGGCGGCGGTTTGGCGCTTGAACCCCAGCTGGGAGCTGGGCCTGCGCAGCGACTGGCTGCGCGTGCAGCAGGCCGAGAACGACGCAGGCACGGTGCATGTGGCGGCGGGCCGGCTGCGCGAGCATGCGATCATGTTGGCCTACAAGCCCACGCACATGCAAACCCTCAGGCTGCAGCTGACCCAGCAACGCGCCCATGGCGCCAACGACGAAGGCGCGCCGGTGTTTGCCAACCCGGCACGGCGCAGCATCGTGCTGCAGTATGTGATCTCGTTTGGAGCCCACGGTGCGCACAGCTTTTAAAGCCGCCTGCTGGCTGGGCCTGGCCTTGCTGACCGGGCATGCGCGCGCCATCACCGTGTTTGCCTGCGAGCCCGAATGGGCCGCCCTGACCCGCACCCTGCTGCCGCAGGCCACGGTGCGCTCGGCCACCCACCATTTGCAAGACCCGCACCACATCGAGGCCCGGCCCTCCTTGATCGCGCAACTGCGCAACAGCGATCTGGCCGTCTGCACCGGCGCCGAGCTGGAGTCCGCCTGGCTGCCCACGCTGCAAGCGCGCGCGGGCAATGCCCGGGTTCAGAACGGACAGCCGGGCATGTTCTACGCCGCCGAACAGGTCGAGCTGATCGACCCGCACAAAGGCGGCGCTTCGGCCTTTGCGGGCGATGTGCACGCCCAGGGCAACCCGCACCTGCACGCCGATCCGCGCCGCTTGCTGACGGTGGCCCGCGCCCTGGCCATGCGGCTGACCCAGTTGGCGCCGGCACACAAGGCCACGATCGAGCAGCAGTTGCCACAGTTCGAGCGCGACCTGAACGCGCGCATGGCCGTGTGGGCGCAACAGGCCAGCGCGCTCAAGGGCCGCGGCGTGATCACGCAGCACGCCACCTTTGGCTATGTGTGGCACTGGTTGGGCATGAGCGTGGTGGCCGATCTGGAGCCCAAGCCCGGCATGCCCCCCACCGCCGCGCACCTGGAGCAGGTGCTGGCGCAAGCCAAGGCCAAGCGGCCCATGGCGATTGTGGTGGCGCAGCACCACGACCCCAAACCCGCGCGCTGGCTGGCGCAGCAGCTGGGCGGGACCACGCCCTTGCGCGTGCTGCCCGCCACGGTGCCCGACGACCAGCCAGGTGCCCTGCTGCGCTGGCTCGATGGCCTGGTCAGCGAGCTGGCGCAAACGCAGGCAGCAGCCAAGCCATGAACGCCTGGTTTGCCCTGCCCGCCCTGGCCCTGATCGCGGGCGTGCTGGCCCTGACCCCGCTGGGCAGCCAGGTGCTGCGCCGGGGCGTGGTGTTCATTGACCTGGCGGTTGCGCAGGCGGCGGCGGCGGCGGTGATCGCGACGCACGCGCTCATGCCCACCGAGTCGCTGCTGCAAGACCAGTTGGCGGCCACGCTGGGCGCGGTGCTGGTGAGCCTGCTGATTGCCGCGCTGGCGCGACGCTGGCCGGCGCAACGCGAGGCCTTGATTGGCCTGCTGTATGTGGCCGGGGCCTGCCTGGCCTTGCTGGGGGCCAGCGCCCATCCGCATGGCCGCGACAAGCTGCTGCAGCTGCTGGCGGCCGATGTGCTGTGGGTGGACGCGGTCAGCGTGCTGGGCCTGTGCCTGGCGGCCGCGCTGGTGTGGGCCCTGCAGCGACAACAGCGCCTGATGCGGGACAGCTGGTTCTACGCCGCCTTTGCGGTGGTGGCCAGCGTGGCGGTGCCGGCCTTGGGCCTGTTCCTGGTGTTTGCCAGCCTGATCGCCCCGGCGCTTTGGATTGAAAAAGGCCTGCGCCCCTCCCTGGCCATGGCGGCAACTGGCGCGGCCAGCCTGTTGGGCCTGGCGGCATCGTGGTGGCTCGACACCCCCAGCGGCCCCAGCGTGGTGCTGGCGCTGGCCTTGCTTGGCCTGGGCGCCGTCGTGGCCGGGGGGCGCGGCCCCCACTGAAGCACGGGGTCAGCCCGCGTCAAATGGGCGAGAGCTTGAGGGCCTGGACGGCCGACAGCAGCTGGGTCTGGTGCGCGGTCTGACGGGCTTGCCACAGGTC
>JBEBDJ010000157.1:0-7366 GCA_041157045.1 Pseudomonadota bacterium | reverse complement strand
TCCGTGCGGTGCTGCGCCGGCGCCAGCCCGAGCTGGCCGGTGGCCAGGTGCAGGTGGGCGAGCTGCGCCTGGACGCCGATACCTACCGCGTGAGCTGGCAGGGCCAGTCGCTCAAGCTGGGCCCCACCGAGTTCAAACTGCTGCACCACCTGATGCGCCATCCCGAGCGGGTGCACACCCGGGGCATGTTGCTCGACAAGGTGTGGGGCGACCATGTCTACATCGAGGAGCGGACGGTCGATGTGCACGTCAAGCGCTTGCGCGAGGCGCTGGGCGAGGCCGGTCGGATGATTGAAACCGTGCGGGGCGCTGGCTACCGGCTCACGGCGCAGGAAAACGCCTGATGCTGGGCGACGCTTTTTTCCTGTTGGCCTTGGCCGCCCTGGGCGCGGTGATCGGGCTCTGGACCGAGGGCTGGCCCTCCTGGGCACCGGCGGCCTTGCTGGGCTTGGGGCTGGGCGTGGTGCTGTTGGGCTGGAACCAGTGGCAGGTGCTGCGCTGGCTGCGCCGTGGCGCACCGCCCGGGGCTGGCCGCTACCGCGGCGCCATCGGAGAGGTGGTCGAGCGTGTGGTGCGTCTGCTGCAACTGCGTGATCGCCAGATGCAGCAGGAGCGGGCGCGCTTGCAGGATTTTCGGCAGGCCATCGAGGCCTCGCCCAATGGCGTGACCCTGCTGGACGCCACGGGCCGCATCGAGTGGTGCAACGAGGCGGCCAGCCAGCACCTGGGCTTGCAGCCCGAGCGCGACCGCTTGCAACACGTGACCCATCTGGTGCGCGACCCGGCCTTTATGCGCCTCTTTGCCCGCGACACCGAGGTGACCGAGGTCATGATGGACGGCCGCAGCGCCAGCCTGAGCCAGCCGGTGCGCCTGCAGGTGCAGCGCCACCCCTACGGCCAAGGGCAGACCCTGCTGCTCTCGCGCGATGTCTCGGCCACGGTCCAGGCCGAGGCCATGCGGCGCGACTTTGTGGCCAATGTCTCGCACGAGATCCGCACGCCCCTGACCGTGATGTCGGGCTTTATCGAGACCCTGCAAAGCCTGCCCCTGTCGGCGCAGGAGCAGGCCCAGTACCTGGGCTTGATGCAGCAGCAGGCCCAGCGCATGCAGGCCCTGGTGAGCGATCTGTTGACCTTGTCGCAGCTCGAGGGCAGCCCGGTGCCCGGTCGGCACAGCCAGGTGGCGCTGGCGCCGCTGATGGTGCAGCTGCAGGCCGAGGCCCGTGGCTTGTCTGCGGCCCAGCACGGGGGGCAAGCTGCCCACGACATCGAGGTGGCGCTGCCCCTGTACCCGCATTTTTTGGGGGTGGAGGGCGAGCTGCACAGCGCCATGTCCAACCTGCTGAGCAATGCGGTGCGCTACACCCCGGCAGGCGGGCGCATCAGCGCCGGTTGGCGCCAGGACACGCCACACGAGGTGATCTTCTGGGTGCGCGACAGCGGACCAGGCATTGCGCCCGAGCACCTGCCCCGCTTGTCAGAGCGCTTTTACCGGGTGGACCGCAGCCGCTCCCGCGAGACCGGTGGCACGGGATTGGGCCTGGCCATCACCAAGCATGTGGCGCAGCGCCATGGCGGGCAATTGCGCATCGAGAGCCAGCCTGGCCAGGGGTCCACCTTCATGCTGATCTTTCCGGCCAACCGCTTCGACGCCACCCACTGAGCGCCCGCGGCCTCAATGCCGCCAGCGGCGCACGGTGCGCCAGAGCATCAGCAAGAAACACACCGAGACGATGGCCAGCGCGAGGGTGGCCATGCGCCAGAAGCTGGCCACATCGGATTGCGCCGCCCAGGGCCCGATGCCCTGGTAGGCCAGGAGGTAGCCGCCCCACAGGCCCACGCCCCAGAGCATGCCCACATTGATCAGCAGGGGCGCCAGCGTGATGCCAAAGCAGCGCAGCAAAAAGGTGCAGACGGCTTGCAGGGCATCGGCCAGGTGATACAGCGCCACCCAGCCCAGCCAGACCGCCGCGGCCGCGGCCACGGCCGCATCGGCGGTGAACCAGCCGGCCAGGCGGTGGCGCCCCAGCGCCATGGCCAGGGCGGTGATCAGCGCCAAGCCGGCTGCCATGCAGAGGCCTTGCACGATGCTTTGGCGGGCACGCCGTCGGTCGCCTGCACCAATCCAGTAGCCCGTGCGGGCGCTGGCGGCAATGCCCAGGGCCAGCGGCATCATGTAGCACATGGCGGCCATGCTGGCTGCGATCTGGTGGCTGGCCGAGGCCACCGAGCCCAGACGGGCAATCAGCAAGCTCATCAAGGTGAACGAGGTCACCTCCACCCCAATCGTCAGGGCCGCGGGCACCCCCAGGCGCGCAAAGCGTCGCAGCTGCGCGGGCTCTGGCCGCTCCAGCCGCTGCCACAGGCGGTATGGCCGGTAAATGGGGCTGTGGCGCAGCATCCAGACCGCCGTGAGCGCCATGCCGGTGTTGACGGTCAGGGTCGCCCAGGCGCAGCCCACCACCCCCAGCCCGGCCACATCGCCCCAGCCAAAGGTCAGCAGCACCGACAGCGGCACCTTGACCATCAGGGCCGCCACCTGCAGGGCGGTGACCAGACGGGGCAGGCCCAGGCTTTGGTTGAGCGTGCCGTACATCCGAAAGAGCAGCGACGGCAGCATGGACACCGCCAGGATGTCGAGGTACTGCTTGATCTCGGGCCAGAGGGCCGGGGGCACCTGGCTCCAGCGCAACCATGGGTCGGGATGCCAGAGCAAGGCCATGCCCGCCGCGCTGGCCGCAAGCATGATGTAGACCGCCTGGCGCACCGAGCGGCCCAGGCGCAGGGGCTGGTTGGCCCCATGCAGCTCGGCCCAGACTGGCAACAGGGCCTGCACCAGCCCATTGAGGGCGACATGCGTGGAAATAAAAATGGACGAGGCGACCGACAACACCGCCAGGGCCTGCGGGCTGTAGCGCCCGGCAATGACGGTATCGACGACCCCAAAGGCCATCACCGCAAACTGGCCCACCAGCAGCGTCAGCGCATGGCGGGCAATGACGCGCCACTCACTCATTCGAAGCCGGTTCCGAGGCGCGCATCAGCACCCAGTCCTCACGTTTGTCCGAGGGGCGGCGGAAGATGCCGACCTCTTGCCAGCCTGGGGCCAGCCGCGCCGTGGCCAGGTCCTCACGATCAATGACCAGCCAGTTGCAATCGGCTTGCGGGGCCGCCGCCGCGCGAACCTGCCAACCGGCGTGCCAGCGCAGGGCCACCGCCGCGCCCGGCGACAGGCCCAGCACCTGCACGCAGCCGGCATTGGGGGCCATGGCGTGAATGCGCTGCACCAAGGGGCCGTAGCTGCGGCCATAGTCCAGCAGCGGCAGCCACAGGCTGGTCAGCAGCGTCCAGCACAGCACCGCACCACCGGCGGGCAGGATCAGGCTTTTCCAGAGCGCCGACCGATGCCGACCCGCGCGCCACCTGACCAGCAGCAGCCAGCCCAGCGAAGCGCCCAGCGCGGGCCAGAGCGCCGCCCACACCAGCGTGGGTTCAAAACCCGGTGCGGTGCGGGTGACGTTGGCGGCGGTGGTGGCGGGCCAGCCGGTCTGCATGGCCAGCCAGACCACCCAGATCACCAGGCCACACAAAGAGAAAAACAGCAGGGTGAACCAGTCGATGAGCGCGCTGACGCTGCGCCGCAAGGTGGGCAGCGCCAAGGCCGCCAAAGCGGCGAGGGCGGGCAAGCCCACCAGCAAGGCGCGCTCGTCCTGTCCGGTGAGCCAGGCACTGGCCAGGGTCACGCCCATGAACCACAGTGGCAGGCTCAGGTGCGGGTTCTCAACCCAGCGCCAGCACTGACGGCGCCAGCGCCACAAACCCCAGAGCACCAGCGGCCAGGTGGGCCAGGTGAACCAGGCCAGCAGTCGCAGGTGGTGGGCGCTCCACCATTGCGCGGGCTGCAGGCGCCAACGCCACAGGTCCAGCATGCCCGCCAGCAAGACCGCGGTCAGCAGGGCCAGCGCCAGCAGGCCCACATCGAGCATGCGGATCCGGTGCTCGGCCGGCCAGCTGCGTGGCTGCGCGCGCAAGGCCAGCCCACCCAATCCCAGCAACAAGGCGGTGCTGGGGGCGCCCGACAAGGTCAGCCCCAACAGCCCCAAGGCAGCGGCCACCAGACTCGGCAAGCGCTGTCCTGGCAGGGCGGCCAGGCCATACAGCAGGGCGCTGGCCGAGGCCATTTGCACCACCCCGGCTGCGGCCTCATGGCCCGCGCGGGCCAGGCCCAGGCTGGCCAGCAGGGCCAACACCGCGGCATCGGCCAGGGTGCGCGAATACGTGCCCGGCGTGGCCTCGCCGCCAAAGGCCAGTGCCACCGGTTGGGCATTGGGGTGACGCGCCAGGGCCTGTACCGCATGCCACAGCGCGACCATGGTCAGGCCCAGCAAGGCCATGAAGGGCAGGCGGCTGGCAGCCCAGGCCCAGTCGCTCGGGGCCAGCTGCACCGCCCAGGCGCCCAGCCAATAGGGCAGCAGCGCGTCTTGCGGCGGGGCCATCCCCAGCCACTGGGGTTGCCACCAGGCACTGTTGGGGGTGTCGGGGCGGGCCAGGGCCAGCATGAAGGCAAAGGCGTCGGCATCGTCGCCTTTCCAGGGCGAGCGGCCCACAAAACCCGCCAGCACATACACCCCGCCCAGCAGCCACAGCACCCAGGCGGGCAGCGGGCGCGCGGCGTTTTGCAGCACCAGGGCAGGGGAGGGACGGTTCACAGCATGCACCCTAACAGGAACTCGCGCCGTCGGCACAAAGCAAAAGGGCAGACCGGAAACCCCGGGCTGCCCTTTTGGCGCGAGACAGACGGCTTACTTGGACAGGGCCGACTTGCCGAAGCGGTTGCGGAACTTCTCCACGCGGCCGCCCATATTGTCCACCGACTTTTGCGTGCCGGTGTAGAAGGGGTGCGATTCGCTGGAGGTATCGAGCTTGAACAGCGGCAGCTCGCGGCCGTCGTCCATCTTGACCATGTCCTTGGTGTTCACGCAGGAGCGGGTCACGAACTTGAAACCGTTCGAGAGGTCCACGAAGCACACTTCGCGGTAGTTCGGGTGAATGCCGTCTTTCATGGGGTATCCATTTCGTCAGGTGCAGCAGCCGCCATGGCCCATCCAAGGTACTTGCCGCAAAACCCAAGATTATGCCACAGCTGTGGCACGCTTGAAGCGATCGATCAGCCGCCGCGACGCATCATGTCGAAGAACTCGACGTTGCTCTTGGTCGACTTCATGCTCTTGAGCACCATCTCCATGGCCTCGATCTCGTCCATGTTGTACATGAACTGGCGCAGGATGCGGGTCTTTTGCAGCACCTCGGGGGCGAGCAGCAGTTCTTCGCGGCGGGTGCCGCTGCGGCTGAGGTTGATGGCCGGGAACACGCGCTTTTCGTACAGACGACGATCCAGGTGGATTTCGCTGTTGCCGGTGCCCTTGAATTCTTCAAAGATCACCTCGTCCATGCGGCTGCCGGTGTCGATCAGGGCGGTGGCGATGATGGTCAGCGACCCACCTTCCTCCACATTGCGCGCAGCGCCAAAAAAGCGCTTGGGGCGTTGCAGGGCGTTGGCGTCCACACCGCCGGTCAACACCTTGCCCGAGGAGGGCACGACGTTGTTGTAGGCGCGGGCCAGTCGGGTGATCGAGTCCAGCAGGATCACCACGTCTTTTTTCAACTCGACCAGGCGCTTGGCACGCTCGATCACCATCTCGGCCACGTGCACATGGCGCGCGGCGGGTTCGTCAAAGGTGGAGGCGATCACCTCGCCGCGCACGCTGCGCTGCATCTCGGTCACTTCTTCGGGCCGCTCGTCCACCAGCAACACCATCATGTGGCTGTCGGGGTAGTTGGCCGTGATGGCGTGGGCAATGTGCTGCATCATCACCGTCTTGCCGCTCTTGGGCTGGGCCACGATCAGCGCGCGCTGGCCTTTGCCGATGGGCGAGATGATGTCGATCACGCGGCTGGTGATGTTCTCTTCCGACTTGATGTCGCGCTCCAGACGCATCTGTTCCTTGGGGAACAGGGGCGTCAGGTTTTCAAACATCACCTTGTGCTTGTTCTGCTCGGGCGGGCCACCATTGACCAGGTCGAGCTTGGTCAGGGCAAAGTAGCGCTCACCGTCTTTGGGGATGCGCACCTCGCCTTCGATCATGTCGCCCGTGTGCAGGTTAAAGCGCCGCACCTGGCTTGGGCTGATGTAGATGTCGTCGGTGCTGGCCGTGTAGCTGGAGTCGGGGCTGCGCAGAAAGCCAAAGCCGTCGGGCAGGATTTCCAGGACACCGTCAGCGAAAACTTGTTCGCCGCCTTTGGCCCGCTTTTTGATGATGGCAAACATCAGCTCCTGCTTGCGCATGCGGCCGGTGTTTTCGATCTCCAGGGTTTCGGCCTGCTTGAGCAGTTCGGAGACGTGCAGGGCCTTGAGTTCGTTCAGGTGCATGGATGAAACAGATCGTTCGGGGCCCTTGGGGCCGCAATACAGGTAGGAGAGGGGGAAGGTCACCCGAACCGGTGCCGGTTCGTTGCCACGCGGGCCTGTTGTGCAGGCGGCTTGGCGGGTGAAAAGGACAGGCGGCTGTCCTTGAGGGAATTATGACAGGTTTTGCGGCGCTGCCCAAACGGGCCGCGCCGCAGCGTTGACTCAGGCGAGTTGCTGGTCGATGAACTGGGTGAGTTGGCTCTTGCTCATGGCGCCCACCTTGGTCGCGGCCAGCTGGCCGTTCTTGAAGAGCATCAGGGTGGGAATGCCACGGATGCCAAATTGGGCCGGGATGTTGCGGTTGTCGTCCACATTCATCTTGGCCACCGTGAGCTTGCCCTCGTAAGCCGTGGCCACCTCGTCCAGGATCGGGGCGATCATCTTGCAGGGGCCGCACCATTCGGCCCAAAAGTCCACCACCACGGGTTGGCTGGCCTGCAGCACGTCGGCCTCGAAAGTGGCATCGGAGATGTGTTTGATGAGATCGCTGGCCATCGTGGGTTCCTTGCAAGGATGGAAAAAAAATCTTGACCTTATTTTGACAGATTTGCCCCACCCCTCAGGCGTGTGGGGGCGGCGAAAAAATTTACAAATCCATACAAACCCTGTCCTCCAGCCTGCGCTGGGGCGCGTTACAGAGGCATTCCGACATCACGAGGTCTCCATGAACAACCCCCAATCTCAAGCCTATGACAGCGCCCTGGCCGAGGCTGCGCAAGCGTTTATGAAGGTCATGGCCTTGCGGGGGTATGCGGTGCGCGACTATCCGCAAAACTTTAGTGCACAGGTTGCCCAGCACGCTCGCCAGCGCTTTGCGGCGTCGCCCTTGGGCGCCCACCCCCAAGCCGAGCGCATCGTGCGCCAGATGCTTCAGCCACAGCTGCTGTCGGCCCCCAC
>JBEBDJ010000156.1:0-4968 GCA_041157045.1 Pseudomonadota bacterium | reverse complement strand
CTGCTGGGCGAGACCGGTACCGGCAAGGAGCTGCTGGCGCACGCCATCCATGCGGCGTCCGCTCGGGCCCACAAGCCGCTGGTGAGCGTGAACATAGCCGCCATTCCCGAGACCTTGCTCGAGGCTGAATTCTTTGGCGTGGCGCCCGGCGCATACTCGGGTGCCGAACGCAAGGGGCGCGACGGCAAGTTCAAGCTGGCCGATGGGGGCAGCCTGTTTCTGGACGAGATTGGCGACATGCCGATCGGGCTGCAGGCCAAGCTGCTGCGCGCGCTACAGGAAGGCGAGATCGAGCCCCTGGGCTCCAACCGCCTGGTGGCCTTTGATGTGCGGGTGATCGCGGCCACCTCGCGCGATCTGGCGGCGTTGGTGCGCCAGGGCCTGTTTCGCGAAGACCTGTTCTACCGCCTGCATGTGCTGCCCCTGCGGGTGCCGCCGCTGCGCGAGCGACCCACCGACATCCCGGCGCTGGTCGAGCTGCTGGCCGACGAGATCTGCCTGCGCAACGGCTACCTCAACCCCGAGTTTCTGCCCGATGCACTGGCCTTGCTGATGGGCCAGCGTTGGCGGGGCAATGTGCGTGAGTTGCGCAATGTGGTCGAGCAGGTCTTGCTGCGCGCCGAGACCGATCGTGTCAACGCGGACCTGGTGGCGTCGGTGCTGCGCGAGGCCGGCGTGAGCGAGCTGGCCCCGCCGCACAGCGTGCAGACCGTCGCCGCGCCCAGCCCGGCCAGCGGGCCCGACCTGCGGCCGCTGGCCGAGCAGGTGGCCGAGCTGGAGGCCCGGGCCCTGGCGGCGGCCCTGGCCGCCTCGGGCGGCAACAAGCTGGCGGCGGCGCGGCGTCTGGGCATCTCGCGCGCCAAACTCTACGATCGCCTGGCGGCGCGCGATCTGGCACCGACCGCTGTTGCGCCAAGCGCAGGCCCTGTGGACCACGATTGACCCGTGTCAGGCCCTCCAAGGGCCTGATTTGTCACGCCAATACCTACAAAAGACATACATCGAAACGATGTCGCTATGATGCTTGCCGGGTCTTGCGCGGCCCATGCCCTCCAGGGGAGGTGGCCGCAGCAGGGAGGAGAACAGGCCATCGAGCACATCATGACCCCACGAATTGACGCCCACGCATGTTTCCAACTGGCCCAGGCGGCCTTCAACTGTCCCGATCCCACCGAGGCGCGGACGCTCTTGCAGCAGGCCCTGGCCCGCTACGACGAGGCGGTGGCCGCCGAGCCCGGCAACCCCATCTTGCAGTACAACCGTGGCCTGGTGCTGCAGCACCTGGAGCGCTACGAGGAGGCCCTGGCCTGTTACGACCTGGCCCTGGCCGTGCGGCCCCGCCATGCCGACACGATGAACAACAAGGGCACGGTGCTGCTGCGCCTCAAGCGCCACGCCGAGGCGCTGGCCTGCTTCGAGGCCATCTTCCAACTCGTGCCCGATCACGCCGATGCCTACAGCAACGCGACCATGGCCCTGCTGGCGCTGAACCGGCCGATGGATGCGCTGGCCAGTGCGCGCCGGGCCGTGGCCCTGCGGCCGCGTCACGCCGATGCCCACAACCAGGAGGGCCTGGCCTTGATGGCCTTGCAACGCCCGCAAGAGGCGCTGGCCTGCTACGACCGCGCCCTGGCCTTGCAGCCCGACCAGGCCCGCGTCTGGCTCAACCGCGCCAACGCGCAGCTCGAGTTGGGGCAGCTGACGCAGGCCCTGGTGGACGTGGACCGCGCGATATCCCTCAACCCCCAGGACCCGCAAGCGCCGTGGCACAAAGGCCTGTGCCTGCTCAAAAGCGGGGTGTACCCCGCCGGCTGGGCGCTGTACGAATGGCGCTGGAAGCGCGATGACTTCACCTCCCCGCGGCGTGGCTTTGCCGCCCCCCAATGGCTGGGCGAGCCCATGCGGCCCGGTCAAACCCTGCTGCTGCACCATGAGCAAGGGCTGGGGGACACCGTGCAGATGCTGCGCTACCTGCCCTGGCTGACGGCGCAGGGGGTGCGGGTGGTGGCCGAAATGCCCCGCCCGCTGATGCGCCTGGTGGCGGGCATGCCTGGGGTGGACGACTGCGTGCCCTGGGGGGAGCCGCTGCCGGCGTTTGACTGGCATTGCCCCGTGATGTCCTTGCCGCACGCCTTGCGCGACGTGGTGCAGGGCATTCCCCCGCCGCTGCAGCCCCTGCCGCTGCCCGAGGGCCTGCGCGACCACTGGGCCGCGCGCTTGCCACCCCGTGGCCAGCTGCGGGTGGGCCTGGCCTGGAGCGGCAGCACCGCCCATCGCAACGACCGCTTGCGCAGCATGGTGCTGGCCGATTTGCTGGCCCACTTGCCGGACGGGATCGAGTACCACGTCCTGCAAAACGAGGTGCGCCCAAGCGACGAGGACGCGTTGCGACAGCGGGGCTTGATCGATCACCGCGGCGAGCTCAAGGACCTGGCCGACGCGGCCGGGCTGTGCGCGCAGATGGACCTGGTGCTGGCGGTGGACACCAGCCTGGCGCACCTGGCGGGGTCGCTGGGCGTGCCCACCTGGTTGCTGCTGCCGCGGGTGAGCGACTGGCGCTGGATGCAGGATCGCCGCGACAGCCCCTGGTACCCCAGCATGACCTTGTATCGGCAAGGCCCCTCGTGCAGCTGGGCCGAGGTGTTGCAAACGCTGGCGCAAGACCTGGCTCGGCTTGCGGGCGTGAGCCCGCCAGATCCGCACCGCCAAGCCCTGGTCCACTACCGCGAGGCCAACCAGTGCTACGCCCACGAGCGCATGGCCGATGCCTTGGCGGCCTACGACCGCGCCGTGGCGCTGGCTCCGCACGAGGCGCGATTTTTCAACAACCGGGGCAACGCCCTGCTGGCCCTGGAGCGCCCGCAAGCGGCCTTGGACAGCTACGACCAGGCCCTGAAACTGGCCCCCGATTTTCTGGACCCACTCACCAACCGGGGCCTGGCCCTGCAGGCCTTGGGCCGTGACGCCGAGGTCTTGATGGCCTTGGAGCGGGTGGCCGAGCGAACCCCCAACGACCCCGAAGCCCATCTGCATCTGGGCCTGGTGCGCATGGATCAGCACCAGCTCAAGCCCGCCATCCAGAGCTTTGAGCGCGCCCTGGCGCTCGCGCCGGGCCACACCGAGGCGCACTGGAACCTCTCGATCGCCTGCATGCTCGACGGTCAGCTGCGCCGCGGATGGGTCGAGGCCGAATGGCGCAAGCACCAGGCCGATCACATCCGAACGCAGCGCCGCTGGCCCACGCCCGAGTGGCTCGGGCAGACCGATCTGCGCGGCAAGACGCTGCTGCTGCACCATGAGCAAGGCCTGGGCGACAGCCTGCAGATGGTCCGCTACGTGCCCCTCTTGCAGGCCATGGGGGCCCAGGTGTTGATGGACATGCCCATGCCGCTGGTGCCCTTGTTGCAGCAGTTGCCCGGGGTGCAGTGGCTGGGCGACGGCCAAGGCCCGCCGCCCCACGACCTGCACTGCCCCATGATGAGCCTGCCGTATGCGCTGCGCGAGCAACTGCCCGACACGCCCAACCCGGCGCCCTACCTGCGTTGCCACCCGTCCTTGCGCGCCCAGTGGCAGGCGCGTCTGGGGCCTGCCACGGGCCCTCGCGTGGGCCTGGCCTGGAGCGGTAGCGTGGCGCACCGCAACGACCGCAAGCGCAGCATGGCGCTGGCCGATTGGGCGGGCCGCTGGCTGCCGGGCATCGAGTACCACGTCCTGCAAAAAGACCTGCGCGAAGCCGACCGCGCCACGCTGGCGGCCAGCCCCTTGCGCGTGCACAGCAACGAGCTGCACGACTTCAACCACACCGCCGCGCTGTGCGCTGCCATGGACCTGGTGATCACGGTGGACACCAGTGTGGTCCACCTGGCCGGCGCGCTGGGCCGGCCCACCTGGTTGCTGCTGCCCTATTCGCCCGATTGGCGCTGGCGACAAGCGGGAGAGCGCACCCCCTGGTACGGCAGCGTGCGCATCTTCCGCCAGGGCCCCGACCGGCAATGGGCGGGGCTGCTCGACGAGGTGACGCATGCCCTGCAAACCTGGCGACAAGCCCGCGAGTTGCGGGTGCCAACTGTCTGATTTTCAATCAATGTATGAAATAAATACATTGATCGTCTGTTAATCAGACAATTGGTCGCTTGCAGATGGTTGGCAGGGCGACATTTTCCCCAGACAAATCAGGCACTTGCCACGCGGCGCGGGCTTGGCACGAAAACTGCAGATTCATGCGCATTCATTGACCAACCAGGAGACCGTTCATGTTCCGTCGTCATCTTCTCTCTCTCGCGGCCTTGTCGCTGGCCGCCGGTGCCGCCATGCCGGCGCTGGCCCAGGGCAAAGACATCAAGATCGCGCTCATTGCCGGCAAAACCGGTCCGCTGGAGGCCTATGCCAAGCAGACCATTGTGGGCTTCAACATGGGCCTGGAATACGCCACCGGCGGCACCATGCAGGTGGCCGGCCGCAAGCTGGTGGTGCTGGAAAAAGACGACCAGACCAAGCCCGACGTGGGCAAGAGCCTGCTGGCCGCTGCCTATGGCGACGAGAAGGTCGACATTGCCGTGGGCACCACCGCCTCGCCAGTGGCCCTGGCCATGCTGCCGGTGGCCGAGGAATACAAGAAAATTCTGCTGGTCGAACCCGCTGTGGCCGATTCCATCACGGGCGACAAGTGGAACAAGTACATCTTCCGCACGGGCCGCAGCAGCAGCCAGGACGCCGCCGCCAACGCCGCTGCGCTCGACCAGGCCGGCAACTCGGTGGCCATCCTGACCGTGGACAACGCCTTTGGCCGCGACGGCGTCAAGGCCGCCAAGGCCTTCACCAAGAAGGCCAAGATCGTGCACGAAGAATACCTGCCGCTTGGCACGACCGACTTCACCGCCGGTCTGCAGCGCATCATCGACAAGCTCAAGGACCAGCCGGGCAACAAATACCTGTCGGTGGGCTGGGCCGGCAGCCCCACGCCCTTCC
>JBEBDJ010000155.1:0-4656 GCA_041157045.1 Pseudomonadota bacterium | reverse complement strand
CATGACTTTGCATGCTGCGTCTTTACCGTTCTGCTCTACCTGCTCGATGACGAACAGTTGAGCGCGTCCTTGAAGGCAGCGGCGGCATCCCTTCGACCAGGGGGGCGGCTTTTGCTGGATGTGCCCGCCACATCACTCTTCCATGGCGTATCAAGATCTGGGCCCGATTTTTCAAGGTCGGTACGGGTCGACCCCATCGGACAAGACAGGTATCGGTATGTCGAGGATTCCTGGCTTTTGGACGATGCTGGTCAAAAGCAGCTGTATCAAGATGAGTTCACCATCCGGTATTGGCCCTTGTACACGGTGTTGCAGACGGCAGAAACATGGGGACTGTTGCTGCGCAAGGACATGGTCCATGTGTTCGCAGGTTCTGGCGCCAACTACCTGCTTTTTGAACGGCACGTGGCCTGAATCGACGTGGATGGCCATGGGGCAGGCCAGACCCATAGCTGGACTTGCGCCCCACCACTGCTGAGGTCCACACTGACTGCATTCGCGGTGAACTTGAGCCTGTCCAAGGACGCGCTCAAACCGGCGTGAGGCTTGGGGCGAGCGGGTGTTGACGTGGTGGCTGACCACCTCCTCGTCTGGCAGGTCGCCGACCCAAGGCCGTGCGCAGGGCTTGGCGCAATCGGATAGTGTTGTGGCGCGTTGGGATGCTGTGCCGCGCATGGGGTCTGCCTACATTGGGGGCAGGAGAACCCTGACATGACCCCCACCATTTTGATCACCGGCGCGTCCAGCGGCATTGGCCGGGCTGCTGCCAAACGTTTCCAATCCGCCGGCTGGCAGGTCATCGCGACCATGCGCACGCCCCAACACGAGCGCGAACTCAACACCCTGGATCGGGTGTTGGTTGAGCGCCTGGATGTGCTGGACCTGGCCTCGATTGACAGCGCTGTGGCCGCGGGGCTGGCCCGCTTTGGCCGCATTGATGTGCTGCTGAACAACGCGGGCTATGGGGCCTACGGGCCGCTGGAGGCCACGCCCATCGAGAAGATCCGCCGTCAGTTCGATGTGAACGTGTTGGGCGTGCTGGCCACCACCAAGGCCGTCTTGCCGCACATGCGCGCGCAGGGCAGCGGCACCGTTCTGAACATCTCGTCGATTGGCGGCAAGATGACCTTCCCGCTGGGATCGCTCTACCACGGCACCAAGTTTGCGGTCGAGGGCCTTTCCGAGTCGCTCCATTACGAGTTGCTGCCGCTGGGTATTCGCGTCAAGGTGATCGAGCCGGGCATGGTCAAGACCGACTTTGCGGGCCGCTCGTTTGACTTCAACCACGACCCCACCCTGCTGCCTTACCAAGCCCTGGTCCAGGCCTTTCTGGCAGCCATGGGGCCGATGGCCGAGAATGCGTCATCCCCCGAGTTGGTGGCCGACATCCTGTTGGCCGCCGCCACCGATGGCAAGGACCAGTTGCGTTACGAGGCAGGGGCCGACGCGGTGCAGTTGCTGGCCGCCCGCCGCGCTGCCGACGACGCAAGCTTTTTGGGGGGGATGCGCGCTCAATTTGGCCTTGGAGACCAATAACCCGATATGCATGCCACCACGTACGCCCTGGACTCGACCTGGCGTCCGCTTTTAAAAGACCTGGGGGTCTCGATGGGCCGTGTCTTGCGCCGGGCCGGCCTGTCCGACGAGCTCTTGCACCGACCGGGGGTACGCCTGAGCGCGCGCGACTTTCATCGGTTTTGGGACGGTATCGACGCCGAGATGGCCGACCCGCTGTTGCCCCTCAAGCTGTGCCAGACGGTACGCAGCGAATCATTTTCAGCTCCCTTGTTTGCCGCACTTTGCAGCCCCAACGGGCTGGTGGCCCTGCAGCGCATTGCGCGCTACAAGGCCCTGGTGGCACCGATGCGGCTGGACATCCGTGCAGCGCGTGACCGGGTGTCGGTGGACCTGGTCTGGCTGGATCACGCCAGCGCGCCGCCGCTGTCGCTGGTCTTGACCGAATTGCTGTTTGTGGTCGCGCTGCTGCGCATGGGTACCCGCGAGGCGGTGCAACCCCTGGCAGTGATCACCCGCACGCTGCCCAAAGAGTCATCGGCCTACGCCCGCTTTTTGGGGGTGCCCGTGGAGAAGGGGACGCGCCACCGCGTGATCATGTCGCGCAGCGATGCGATGCTGCCATTTCTGACCTCGAACGAGGGCTTGTGGGCAGCCTTTGAGCCCGAATTGCGCACCCGCTTGGCGCAGCTCGATGCCTCGGTGACCCGGGTCGAGCGCGTGCGCTCGGTGCTGCTGGAGGCACTGCCAGGCGGCGGGGTGGACATGGCGGGGGTCGCCCAAACACTGGGCATGAGTGGTCGCTCGCTGCAGCGGCACCTGACCAGCCAGGGCGTGCGCTACACCGACCTGCTTCAGGCCACGCGCCACGCCCTGGCCCAGCATTACCTGGCCAAAACCCAGCTGCCGGCCTCCGAGATCGCCTACCTGCTGGGGTTTGCCGAACCCAATTCGTTTTTCCGGGCCTTTCGCCTGTGGTCGGGCCAGTCGCCCGAGTGCTATCGTCAAGCCCTGGCCGCATCCCCCTCCCCCGGCCAAGCGCTTGTCCAGCGCACCGCGCCGCCCACCTTTTGCAGGAGCCGCTCATGACCCCATCCCCCACCCACACCGCGCTGCTCGATGCCTTGCACCTGTACTTTCAGGGCGAGAAGATCGAAGCGCTGGTGTTCATCTTGCCCATCGGGTTGCTGAGCCTGGTGTTTGGCGCCTGGCTGCTCACCGACCAGCCGGGCGGCTTTGCCAAGGGCGTGGCCATTCCCTGTGTGCTGATGGGCTTGCTCATGGGCACGGTGGGCGGTGTGGTGGGGCTGCGCACGCCGTCGCAGGTGGCGGGCATCGTGTCGGCCATCGAGGCCAATCCCAAGGCAGCCATCGAGGCCGAGCAAGCGCGCATGACGCGGGTGAACCAGGCCTGGCCCAAGTACCTGGTGATCTGGGGCCTGATGGCCGTGGTGGGGCTGTTGCTGCGCTTTGCCACCGCCTCGGATTTCTGGCAGGGCCTGGGCATTGCGCTGGTGTTCTTTGGCGGTGTGGGCTTGATGGTGGACGGCTTTGCCGAACGCCGCACCCACCCCTATGTCGACGCCCTGCAGCGCGGCCTGCTGGCCACACCGGCGTCGCCCTGAGGCCATGGGGCCCATGGCTTGGTCGGTGGCCGGCACGTGCTGACCCACCGCGCCTGGCGGTTTCCGGCAAATCCTGAAACGCGCACTTTTGCCGGAAACACGCTTGAAGAGGCCCATGGTTTCCGGCAAAATTTAAAAATCCATTTTTTGCCGGAAACTACATGAAGCCCTTGTCCAACCAGCAACGGCTGCACCAGGTCAACACCGATCAGCTTTTCGACAACTACCGAACGGCGCTCGGCCATGCCTTGGCCTATCAGTACGGCATGCGCTGGAAAAAGGTGCGCCAGACCGAGTACCTGTTCCGGGACAAGGACCGCCAAGGCAACGGGAAATCCTTGGGCCCGCGGTCGCCCGAGACCGAGGCGGTGCTGGCTGCATTTTTGGCTGGGCGAGAGGCGGCGCAGGAGCGATTGAGACGGATCACGGCACAAGTTCAGGAGCAAGCCAGACTGAACAAGGCCCTGCGCCTTCAACGGGTGCCACGGGTGGTGGCGCGGGTCTTGCGCGAGTTGGACCGTGCCGGTCTGCATGGCAGTTTCACGGTCATCGGCACCCAGGCTTTGTATGCCTACGAGGCCGCAGCAGGGGTTCACTTCCTGCTCGAATTGTTGGCCTCGGGCGATGTCGACCTGCTGGATGACACCCGCCAACAGATGACGGTGGTCTCTGAAAAGCTCGATGGCGAGGGGCTTCTGGGCTTGCTCAAAAAAGCCGACAAAACGTTTGAATGTGTCCGCAAAGACAGCTACCGGGCCGCCAACGCCGGTCAGTTCATGATTGATTTGGTGATGGCCCCCAGGGGCATGCAAGCCACGGACCACGTCACCTTTGCCCAATCCGATCTGGTGGCGATTGAAGTGCCGGGCCTGCAGTGGTTGCTCAATTCACCCAAGCTGGAAGCGGTGGCCGTGGACGAAGACGGCTGGCCGGTTCCCATGCGTGTGCCCGACCCCCGGGCCTTTGCCCTGCACAAGGCCTGGCTGTCGGGCTTGCCTGAGCGCGAGCCCCTGAAAAAGCCGCGAGACTTGGCCCAGGCGCAATCGGTGGCCCAACTCGTGGTCGAGCACCTGCCGCATCTGTCGTTCGACAGCACACTGACATCCCTGCACGGCGATGTTCGCAAGATGCTGCCAGCGCTGCGCCCGACGCAGGCGCCATAGGCCACGGGCCTGCAGGGCCAAGCGGCGGCGGACTCAGTCCATGGGTTGGCGATGCGCTCGATCAGCGCGGGCACGCGCTCGCGCACCTGCAGGACAGAGCGGTCCGAGCTGGTCGGCGCGGATGGCCAGCACACGCCCCGGCCTGGACGACCTGCGCGAGCGGCTGCGGATGGCCGGGGCCTGAGCCGGCCCCGCAGGCCCTACGACTCAAACCATGTGGCAGGCCACGGTGCCGAGGGCGCCGATGGACACATGCACCCGGTCGCCTGTGCTCACGGGCACCATGGGGCCCAGCGCGCCCGAGAGAATCACCTGGCCGGCCTTGAGCGCGGTGCCGCGCTGGCCCAGGGTGC
>JBEBDJ010000154.1:0-6251 GCA_041157045.1 Pseudomonadota bacterium | reverse complement strand
TGGAGAAGGCGCTCAGCCGCGAAGGCCTGCCGGTGCGCAGCTTCAGCAATGCGCGCGACCTGCTGGCCGCGCTGGAGGAGGGCGACAGCCCCCAGGTGCTGGTGTCCGACATCCGCATGCCCGGCGGCTCGGGCCTGGACCTGCTGGGCAAGATCCGCGAGCGCCTGCCGGGTCTGCCGGTCATCATCATGACGGCCTTCTCCGATCTGGACAGCGCCGTCTCGGCCTTCCAGAGCGGCGCCTTCGAGTACCTGCCCAAGCCGTTTGACCTGCCCAAGGCGGTCGAGCTGATTCGCCGCGCGGTCGACGAGAGCCTGCGCGAGGAGGTGGTCGAGACCAATGCCGAGGCCAGCCCCGAGATGCTGGGCCAGGCGCCGGCCATGCAGGACGTGTTCCGCGCGATTGGCCGCCTGTCGCAAAGCCATGTGACCGTGCTCATCACCGGCGAGTCCGGCTCGGGTAAGGAGCTGGTGGCGCACGCCCTGCACAAGCACTCGCCGCGCGCCAGCGGCCCTTTTGTGGCGATCAACACCGCGGCCATTCCCAAGGACCTGCTCGAGAGCGAGCTCTTTGGCCACGAGCGCGGCGCCTTCACTGGCGCGCAGACCTCGCGGCGCGGCCGCTTCGAGCAGGCCGAAGGCGGCACGCTGTTTCTGGACGAGATCGGCGACATGCCCTTTGATCTGCAGACGCGTTTGTTGCGCGTGCTCTCGGACGGGCACTTCTACCGCGTGGGCGGGCACAGCGCGGTCAAGGCCAATGTGCGGGTGATTGCCGCCACGCACCAGGACCTGGAGCAGCGCGTGAAAGACGGCGCCTTCCGCGAGGACCTGTTTCACCGCCTCAACGTGATCCGCCTGCGCCTGCCGGCGCTGCGCGAGCGGCGCGAGGACGTGCCCATGCTCACCCGCCACTTTCTGGCGCGCAGCGCGCGCCAATTGGGGGTCGAGCCCAAGCGCATCACCGACGAGGCCATGGCGGTGCTCATGGGTTTTCCGTTTCCGGGCAATGTGCGCCAGCTCGAGAACATCTGCCATTGGCTGACGGTGATGGCGCCCGCCCAGGTCATCGAGGCCAAGGACCTGCCCCCCGAGGTGCAGGCCAGCGCCAGCCCCGCTGCGGCGCCAGGCTTGGCCAGCCCCAGTCTGGTGCCCAGCCCCAGCCCCGTGTTGGTGCCCGAGGCCGTCCCCAGCGCGCTTTCGGGGCATGCCCTGGCGGCGACTGCGCCGGCGCCCAATGGTCACGCGGGGCCCAACGGGCACACCGATGGCAGCGCCAGTCCCTTCCCCTGGGAAGACGGCTTGCAGGCGCAGGCCCTGGCCTTGCTGGCCGAGGGGCGCAGCGATGTGTGGGATGTGCTGACGCAGCGCTTTGAAACGCGCCTGATCCAGGCGGCGCTGTCGACCACCCGGGGCCGGCGCATCGAGGCCGCGCAAAAACTGGGCATTGGCCGCAACACCATCACCCGCAAGATCCAGGAGCTGGGCCTGGAGGACTGAGGGGCTTATTCGAAGGGGTCGCGCAGCGCCAGCGGCCCCACCGGGTAGGCCACGCAGGGCAGCACATAGCCCTCGGCCTGCTCCGACTCCGACACCCCGGGCCAGTCGATGCGGTAGTAGGCATGGCCGCGATCGAGCTGCGTGATGCAGCTGCGGCAGGTGCCGTTGCGGCAAGAGCTGGGCCAGCTGATGCCGGCCGCTTCCATTGATTCGAGCAGGGTGGCGTCGCGCTGCGCCTCAAAGTGCTCGGCGTCCTCGCCGCCGCGGCGCACACAGGCGGCAAAGGCCGCAGAGCTGGGGGTGGTCATGCGCAGCGATTGTAGGGGCGCGGGCCCTTATTCGCCGCCCAGGCCCAGGCGGTTGGGCTGGCGCTTCTCGACCGCGTAGCGCAGCAGCGAGGCGGTGCGGAAGATGCCGTGGGCGAACTTGTTGTAGGGCAGGGTGGCAAACAGCGCCATCACACAGCCCAGGTGCAGCGACAGGGCCAGGGCCATCTGGGCGTGCCCCCGCAAGGCCCACAGCAGCAGGCCGGTGGCGCTGGTCAGGAAGAGCAGGGCGATAAAGCCCAGGTCCATGGCCGCTTGCGCCGGATCGCCGTGCAGGGGGTGGCGGCGCAGCTTCAGGCGCAGCAGGCTGGCCGTGCCCACACAGAGCATGATCCCGCCAATCGCGCCCAGCACCTTGGGCAGGCTGGGCAGGTCGTAGGGCGCGACCCAGCCCAAGGCGTAGTGGTAGACCGTGCCCAGGCTGGTGGCGGCAAAGCACAGCATGAAGCCGTAGAAGGTCAGGTGGTGCGCACGGCGGCGGCTGTGCGTGAAGGCATCGTCCTCGTTGTGGCAGCCGTCGCCGTGGCCGCCATCGAGGTACTTCAGGCGCAGCGCGTCGTGCGTGGCCTCGGCGGCCGCCGGGGCCGACAGCGGCGCACCGGTGGTGGCCGGCCCGATGTCGCGCCAGAAGCGCCGCACACCCAGTGCCAGGGCCAGCACCGCAAACAGGAACACCGGGGCAAACAGGCTGACCAGGAAGTTGTGCGGGAAGATGGCGTAGAAGTCGCTGGCGCCCACCGGGGCCTCGGCGGCCAGCCAGATGAAGAGCGCCAGGCCTGCCGCCAGCGCCAGCGACAGGGTCAGGCCCTGCTGGCGGTACAGGCGGCCCAGCGGGGCCGGCCAGGCGTAGTCGGCATAGGTCTTGCCGCGCACCTGCGCCATGGCGCGCGGCACGTTGATGGCAAATTCGTGCGGCGGGGCGTACTGGCAGGCGTGCAGGCAGGCCCCGCAGTTGTGGCACAGATTGGCCATGTAGTGGATGTCGGCCGACTCAAACGACAGGCGCCGGGTCATGGCCGGAAAGACCGCGCAAAAGCCCTCGCAATAGCGGCAGCCGTTGCAGATGGTCAGCTGGCGCGCCACCTCGGCCTCTTCGGCGCCCAGGGCGCCCTGGCCCAGGGCGCGGGCCTCGTCGATCAGGGTGTGGAGGGTGTTCATGCCAGGTCCTTCTGTGCCAGGGCGGCCTGCGCGGCCGAGGTGCCGGCGATGCGGCCAAATGCGGTGCCAATCGTCATGCCCACACCGGCGGTGTAGCCCTTGCCCAGCACATTGCCGGCCATCATCTCGCCGGCCACAAACAGATTGGGGCTGGCCTGCCCGCCAAAGTGCACCGCCGCGGTGGCGTCGGTCTTGAGGCTCAGGTAGGTGAAGGTCACCCCCGGGCGCACCGCGTAGGCGTAGAACGGCGCGGTGTCGATGGGCCGGGCCCAGTGGGTTTTGGCCGGGCTCACGCCCTCGGTGTGGCAGTCGTCGAGCACCGTGTGGTCAAACGTGCCCTGGCGGCAGGCGGCGTTGTAGTCGTTGAGCGTCTGCATGAAGACCGCTTCGTCCAGGCCCAGCTTGCGTGCCAGCTCGGGCAGGGTCTGCGCCTGCGTGCCTTCAAACACCGGGGGCATGAAGCGGCCAATGGCCTTGGCGTCGATGATCGACCAGGCCACCTGGCCCGGCTGCTGCGCCACCAGGCGGCCCCAGATCGCATAGCGCTTGGGCCAGAAGTCCTCGCCCTCGTCGTAAAAGCGCCGCGCCTCGCGGTTGACCACCACGCCCAGCGACACGCAATCGATGCGGGTGCAGATGCCGCCGTCGTACAGCGGCGCACGCGCGTCGATGGCCACCATGTGGGCCTGCGTCGGGTCGCCGATCAGGTCGGCGCCCTGGTCCATCATGAAGCGCAGCAGCGTGCCCTGGTTGAAGCGCGTGCCGCGGATGAGGAACTGGTCGGCCGGCCACTCGCCGCGCTCGTTTTGTCCCCAGGCCTGGCGCAGCCAGTCGCGGTTGGACTCGAAGCCGCCGGCGGCCAGCACGCAGGTGCGCGCCGTCACGCGCTCGCGGCGCACGCTGCCGTCGGCCAGCTTGTGCTGCACCCAGGCGGCCACAAAGCGCCCGTCCTGCAGTTCCAGCTCGGCCACTTCGGCGTTGTAGTCAATCGTCACGCCCAGGTTCTCGGCGCTGCGGTAGTAGGCGTTCATCAAGGCCTTGCCGCCGCCCATGAAGAAGGCGTTGGTGCGGGCGGTGTGCAGCGCGCCCGACAGCGAGGGCTGAAAGCGCACGCCGTGGCGGCGCATCCACGGCCGGCAGGTGGCCGAGTGGCGGATCACCAGACGCGCCAGCGCCTCGTCGGTCTGGCCGCCGGTGACCTTGAGCAGGTCTTGCCAGAACTCCTCTTCGGGGTAGGCCTCGACCAGCACGTCCTGCGGCGCGTCGTGCATGCAGCGCAGGTTGCGGGTGTGCATGGAGTTGCCGCCCCGCCACTCGCGCGGGGCCGCTTCGAGCACGCGCACGCTCGCGCCTGCTTCGCGCGCCATCAGGGCAGCGCAGAGGGCGGCGTTGCCGCCGCCAATCACCAACACATCGAGGGACATGGTCGACACCTTCCGGAAGTGGCCGAAGTATCGGTCATCGGCCTCATGTCGACAAATGAAAAATCAGGTGCGATTGTTACGTTTTAAGAAATAATCCCGAGGCTCAAGCGTCGCGCCGCACCCGAAAGGCCTTGCGCAGCAGCTGCTCAAAGCCTTGTGCCGCCGGCGAGAGGGTGATGCCGCGCTTGCGCACCAGCACCACCTTGCGCCGCACCACCGGCGACTTCAGGGGCACGCGCACCACGCCCGAGCGCTCGCTGCCCGTGTGGGTGCTGGCGGGCATGATGGCGCAGCCCACGCCGGCCATCACCAGGCTCAGCGCCGTCGCGTGGTGCTGCACCTCGTAGTGGCCGCTGAGCTCGATGCCTTTTTGCGCCAGCTGGTAATTCATCACGATGCGCGTGTCGGTGAAGCTGCTGACCACGATCAGGTCGTCCAGGCGCATGTCCGACCAGGTCACCGAGGGCCGCTGGCTCAAGGGGTGCTCGCGGCGGCAATAGAACATCAACGGGTCGTCAAAGAGCACCGTCTCATCCAGCTCGGGGTGGCGGCTGCCCTGCACGCTCAGGCCCAGCTCGGCCTGCTGGCCCAGGATGGCGGCGCGGATCTCGTGCGCGCTGGCATCCACCATGCGGATGCCGTTGTCCGGGTGCCGGTCGCGGTATTGCCGGATCAGCGGCGGCAGCACCTCGTTGGTCAGGGTGGGGATGCAGGCCAGGGTGAAGTGGCCCTTGCCGGTGCTGGCCACCTCGCGCAGCTGGCGAAAGGTGTTGGCCATGTCTTGCACCAGACCTTGTGCCTTGGGCAGCAGGCCACGGCCCACGGGCGTGAGCGAGAGGCTGCGGGTGGTGCGGTCGATCAGCTTGAGGCCCAGGTGCTGCTCGAGCTTCTGGATGCGCCGCGTGAGGGCCACCTGGGTGATGCTCAGGCGCTCGGCGGCCTTGTTGAAGGCGCCCAGTTCGGCCACGGTCACAAAGGCCTGCAGGCCGTCAAAGTCGAATTTCATGGGCGCTGACGCAAAAGGTGGGGCGATGATAGGCAGGGGCCGTGCCAGGGTCAAGCCGGGGCGGCGCCCCTACAATCGACGGCCCCAGCTTGAAGGATTTGCACATGCCCACCATCCACGTCGAATTGTTTGAAGGCCGCACGCACGAACAGAAGGCCGCCCTGGCGCGGGAACTCACCGAGGCTTGTGTGCGGGTGCTGGGCAGCAAGCCCGAAGGCGTGGACGTGATTTTCCAGGATGTGGCGCCGCAGAACTGGGCCAGCGGCGGTGTGCTCTGGAGCGACAAGCCCAAGGCCCCACCGGCCGGCTGATACCGGAAGCTGCATGGTGCTGTCTTGATTTGCGATATCATGATCGAAATCGAAAAAATCATTTTTTTCGATCAAAATCGCAAATCTGGACAAATCAGCAATGCCCGAATCTACTCAATCCGCAGAAATCCCACATGGTTTTGAGACGCCGGGCCAGGTATGGCGTTCGGAGACGGCTTACCAGGCCCTGATCGATCAAGGATTGGCCGGCTCGGAGAAAGCCGCCCAGCGGCGTCTGTCGGCCCTGGGTTGGCTCCCACCCCTGCTGACGCAGTCCGATCTGCGCGACGAGCAGGGGCGCCACCTGAACCAGGTGGTGTTGGACTGGGCATTGGAGAAGGCACGCAAGCAGCGCCGTTTGGTGCTGTTCTGCCAGCAAACCACCTTTCCTGATGGCCGAATGCTCTTGCACGCCAATGATGCAAGAGGCACCCGTTATTGGACCTGGGTGGCACCCACCCAAGCGGCGATTGCAGATCAATCCGCCCCCGACCTGGCCATTCGTCAACTGCAGAGTCATCTGAACC
>JBEBDJ010000153.1:0-5149 GCA_041157045.1 Pseudomonadota bacterium | reverse complement strand
GCCTTGTGCACTGTGTTGCGGTACACCGCCATGCCGCTGGCGTGCCCAGTTTCCCAAGCCGGCGTGGCCCACAGCTCGGCCGCAAAGCGGTCCATGGCCTCAGGCGACATGCGATGACCCCTGCCGGGCGCTGGCGGCCAGCAGTTGCTGCCGTGCACGCGCGCACTCGGCCTGCAATTGGGCATATGGGGGCAGCTGTGCGTCCCGCTCGATCAGGGTGGGGCGTGGGCCAATGCGCCGAATCAGGCGCTCGTGCAGGGCCCACGCGGCCTCACCCACCGATGTGTCGTGGCTGTCGATGAGCAGGTTCGAAGCGGCATCGGGCTGGTGCCCTGCCAGGTGCAGTTCGACCACGGCATCGGCCCGGACCCGGTCGACCCAGTCCTGCGCATCCTGGCCCACGTTGTGCGCCGAGACCACCAGATTGTTCAGGTCCACCAGCAGTTGACAGCCGGTGCGCCGGTTCACCTCGTGCAGGAAATCGACCTCGTCCCACTCGTGGGCCAAGGGCAGGTAATGGCTGGGATTTTCAATGGCCAATGGGCGCCCCAGTGCGTTCTGGACCTCGTCCAGACGCCGGCACAAGCGCTGCAAGGTGGCCAGGTCGCGTTGCACCGGCAGCAGGTCGGGGGCATAGCGGCCGGCATGCCAGCTCCAGGCCAGATGGTCGGACACCAGGGCCGGCGCCAGGGACCGCACCAGGTCGGCCAGGGACTGCAAGCCCTCAGGGGGCGGGGCGTGCACACCCGCCAGCGACAGCGACACCCCGTGAAGCGACAGCGGGTGCTCGCGGCGGATGGCCTCCAGCCAGGCGCGCCGCGGCCCACCGCCCACCGCATAGTTCTCGGGGTGGACCTCCCACCACTGGCCGGGCGCACGCTCGGCCAGGGCCTGCTCGAAAAACTCGGGCTTGAGCCCCAGCCCAGCCAGCAGGGAGGGCATCAGCTCTTGATCGGCGTCAGCGAGCCCATGCCCTTGGGGGTCTTCATGCTGGTGCAGGTGCCCACGGGCACAAACTTCCAGGCATTGCCCTGGTAGTCGGTCTTGGACGTGCCCGCGCAGGTGGTGCCCGGTCCGGCCGCGCAATCGTTCTTGCCGGCCAGCGAGACACCGTAGCACTTTTCCTGGGCGGGCTTGTCCTTGTCCTGGGCCATGGCGGCGCCGCAGCTCAGGGCCAAGCAGGCCAGGGTGGTGAGGGTCATGGTTTTCATGTGAATCTCCTTGAGTCATTGACAGCGTCATCCTGTGATGACGTTGTCACAGCATACCCTAGGGACTCAATAAAAACTTAAAAATCAAACAATGGAATTAAAAATATTGCCAGGCCCGTCGCTCAGGGCGAGGGCGCCATCTGGCAGACATCCACCCACTCGCCACCGGTCAGGCTGGCCATCAGTTGCGGGGCGATGCGCACCGCGCTGTCGATGCTGCCGGCTGCGGGCAGCATCTCGTCCCAGGCGCGCAGCGAGGCGTCCAGGTAGACCGGCAGGTCGGTGGCCAGTCCAAAGGGGCAGACCCCGCCCACCGGGTGACCGGTCAGCGCCACCACCTCGTCGGCCGGCAGCATCTTGCCCTTGCCAAACGTCTGTTTGAACTTGCTGTTGTCGATGCGCGCATCGCCCGCCGCCACCACCAGCACCGCCCGCCCATCCTGCAGGCGAAAGGCCAGGGTTTTGGCGATCTGTCCCGGGGCCACCCCGTGCGCCGCAGCGGCCAGGGCCACGGTGGCGGTGGACTCGGGCGTGACCAGAATGGGCACCTCGACCCCACGCTCAGCAAAAAAACGGCGTACCGATTCGAGGCTCATGGCAGGACTCCGGCCTCAGACCCCGCGCGCGCGGTTCTGGGCAAACAGCTGGCGCATGGCGGCAAAGGTGCCGGCCTCCAGCGATTCGCGCACCTCCTGCATCAGCTGCAGGTAGTAGTGCAGGTTGTGAATGGTGGTGAGCATGGGGCCCAGCATCTCGCCGCAGCGGTCGAGGTGGTGCAGGTAGGCACGGCTAAAGCCCCCGCTGACGCTGCCGTCGGGCCGGGTGTGGCCAGCGCAGGTGTAGCAGCGGCAGCTCTCGTCCAGGGGCCCATGGTCCTGTTTGTGGCGCGCGTTGCGAATCTTCAGGTCGCCGTAGCGGGTGAAGATGGTGCCGTTGCGCGCATTGCGCGTGGGCATCACGCAGTCGAACATGTCCACCCCCTCGGCCACCCCCTGCACCAGGTCCTCGGGCGTGCCCACGCCCATCAGGTAGCGCGGCTTGTGCGCCGGCAGCCGGTGGGGGGTGTGGGCCATGATGCGGCGCATGTCGTCCTTGGGCTCGCCCACGCTCACGCCACCAATGGCGTAGCCCGGAAAGTCCATCTCGACCAGGGCCTCGAGCGATTCCTGGCGCAAGGCCTCGAACATGCCGCCTTGCACAATGCCAAACAGCGCGTTGGGGTTGCCCAGCCGGGCAAACTCGTTTTTCGAGCGCAGCGCCCAGCGCCGGCTCATCTCCATGCTCGCGCGCGCCTCGCCCACGGTGGTGATGTGGCCCCGCGTTTCGTAGGGGGTGCACTCGTCGAGCTGCATCACGATGTCGCTGTTGAGCGCCGTCTGGATCTGCATGCTGACCTCGGGCGACATGAACAGCTTGTCGCCGTTGACCGGCGAGGCAAAGTGCACGCCCTCTTCGGTGATCTTGCGCATCTCGCCCAGCGACCAGACCTGAAAGCCACCGCTGTCGGTCAGGATGGGTTTGTGCCAGCGCTCAAAGTCGTGCAGGCCGCCAAAGCTGCGCATCACGTCCAGGCCCGGTCGCATCCACAGGTGAAAGGTGTTGCCCAGAATGATTTGCGCGCCCATCTCCTCGAGGCTGCGCGGGCTCACACCCTTGACCGTGCCATAGGTGCCCACCGGCATGAAGATCGGCGTTTGCACCACCCCATGGTTGAGCGTCAGGCGGGCCCGCCGGGCATGGCTGGTCGGGTCGGTGGCAAGAAGGTCAAAGCTCAGCATGGCAGCATTGTAGGAGGGGCCCCGGCGCCGGCGCTGCGTTCGAGCAGCATGGCGTCGCCGTAGCTGAAAAAGCGATAGCGCTGCGCGATGGCATGGCGGTACAGCGCCATCACCGGCGCATGGCCGGCCAGCGCCGACACCAGCATCATCAGCGTGCTGCGCGGCAGGTGGAAATTGGTCAGCAGCAGGTCCACCACCTGGAATGCAAAGCCCGGCGTGATGAAGATGGCCGTCTCGCCGCTGGCCTGTCCGCTGGCCGCCCACGACTCCAGGGTGCGCACACAGGTGGTGCCCACTGCCAGCACCCGGCCGCCGCGCGCGCGGCAAGCGGCAATGGCCGCCTGCGTGGCGCTGGGCACCTCGTACCACTCGCTGTGCATGGTGTGCTCGGTGATGTTCTCGGTCTTGACGGGGGCAAACGTGCCCGCGCCCACATGCAGGGTCACGCTGGCGCGCTCGACCCCGCGCGCCTGCAAGGCCGCCAGCACCGCCTCGTCAAAGTGCAGCGAGGCGGTGGGCGCCGCCACCGCGCCGGGGCGGCGGGCGAACACGCTCTGGTAGCGCGCCTCGTCCTCGGCGCTGTCGGCGTGGGTGATGTAGGGCGGCAGCGGCACATGGCCGTGCGCGGCCATCAGCGCGTGCGGCGCGTCGCTCAAGGCCAGGCGAAACAGCGGGCCCTGGGCGTCGGGCCAGCGCCCGAGCAGGGTCGCGCCAAAGCCGCCGTCCATCTCCAGCACGGTGCCGGGCAGCGGTTTCTTGCTGACCTTCATGTGCGCCACCACCTGGTGCGGCGGCTCGCCGGGCACATCGGGCAGCACGCGTTCGACCAGCAGCTCGAGCTGGCCGCCGCTGGGTTTGCGGCCAAACAGACGGGCCTTGATCACCTGGGTGTCGTTGAAGACCATCAGGTCGCCCTTGCGCAGCAGGCTGGGCAGGTCGCGAAACGAGCGATCGACCGGCGTCCCGAGGGTGCCGTCGAGCAGGCGCGAGGCACTGCGCTCGGCCGCCGGGTGCTGGGCAATCAGCTCGGGCGGCAGCTCAAAGTCAAAGTCGGAGAGGGTGTAGGCGCGGCTGGCGTCGGGCAGCGCGTTGCGAAGCGGAAGGCTCATGGTGGGCTTGAGGGCCGGACGGGCCCGTTCCAAGTTCAAGGGGCGCGCATTGTCGCATGGCCGCCCGCGCAGGGCAGCGCCAGCATGCACAATTGCCCCATGAGCGAGCCCGCTGCCGATCCCGCCCCCGCCGAGCGTCCCGTCGCCCGGCCCCCCAGCCTGTCGGCGCCGCAAAAGGCGCTGCGCAAGCTGGGGCTGTTGCGCCCGATCGACCTGGCCCTGCACCTGCCCCTGCGCTACGAGGACGAGACCCGGGTGTTGCCGCTGCGCGAGGTGCGCGAGGGCGAGGTGGCGCAGATCGAGGCCACGGTGCAAAGCGCCCAGGTGGTGTTCAAGCCCCGGCGCCAGCTGCAGGTGGTGGTGGACGACGGCAGCGACCGCTGCACGCTGCGCTTTTTCACCTTTTATCCGGCCATGCAGAAGTCCCTGGCCGTGGGCCAGCGGGTGCGCCTGCGCGGCGAGGTGCGCGGCGGCTTCATGGGCCGCACCATGATGCACCCCTCGGTCAGCCCGGCCGGCGCACCGCTGGCGCAGGCCCTGACCCCCGTCTACCCCAGCAGCGCGCAACTGCCCCAGGTGTATCTGCGCAAGGCGGTGCAGGGCGGTCTGGCGCGGGCGGTGCGCGAGGGCGCGCTCAGCGAGACCCTGCCCCCCGCCCTGGCCGCCCCCGGCCTGTGGCCGCTGGCCCAGGCGCTGCAGTTTTTGCACCACCCTGCGCCCGATGTGGCGCTGGCCACCCTTGAAGACCGCAGCCACCCCGCGTGGCAGCGACTGAAGGCCGAGGAGCTGCTGGCCCAGCAGCTGTCTCAGCTGCAGGCCAAGCGCGAGCGCGACACCTTGCGCGCCCCGGTGCTCATGCGCCGCAAGGGCGGTTTGTACGACCAGCTCGAGCGGGCGCTGCCCTTTGCGCTGACGGCCGCGCAGAAGCGGGTGTGCGCCGAGATCGCGCAGGATCTGGCGCGCCAGGTGCCCATGCACCGCCTCTTGCAAGGCGATGTGGGCTCGGGCAAGACCGTGGTGGCGGCCCTGGCGGCGGCCAGCGCCATGGACG
>JBEBDJ010000152.1:0-4342 GCA_041157045.1 Pseudomonadota bacterium | reverse complement strand
TCAAAGCGCACCGCCCCCTGCACCTGCGGAATGCTGCGCGCCAGGTAGCTTGCGCGGTCGTGCAGGGCCCCGTCGCCGCGCATCAGCTGAAAAGCCGGTGAGAGCCAGGCTTGCACCAGGGACGCCTGGCCCGATCGAAAGGCTGCAAACAAACCTTGCAGGGCGGCCTCGGCGCGCTGCGCCAGGGGCAGGGTGGGCGACAACAGGGGCAGCGCCGGATCGCGTGCTTGCGCCTGGGCGGGTGGCCCGGCCAGGCAAGCCAGCAGCAAGGCAAGCGGCCAATGGCGGTGAAGGCGCTGGGACCAGGACAGGCGCAGTGCGCGCCAGGTGGGGCTTGGGTGCATGTCGTTCCTCCCTGCAGGTCGGCCCATGGGCACGCCCGCTGTGTGTGTGGCCCCATGCTAGGACAGGCCCGGTGCTTTTGTTCTGAGGGATTGCCCGGGGTGTCGCCCACAGGCGGCCAGTGCACGGCGGGCTTGCGACACAATGGCAGCCAGAACCGATGGAGACCACCTTGATGCGCGCCCATTTCAGACACTGGCCCGATCGCCTGCCGCACCAGATCCCGGCACCGGCCACCTCTTTGTGGATGAACCTGGCCATCAGCGCCCTGCGCTATCCCGACAAGACGGCCTTGCAGTACCTGGGCACGGCCTGGTCGTACCGCCGCCTGCACGACGGCGCCGAGGCCCTGGCCGCGGGCCTGCAGGTGCTGGGGGTGCGACGGGGCGACCGGGTGATGCTGGACATGCAGAACTGCCCGCAGCTGGTGATGGCGCATTACGCCATCCTGCGCCTGGATGCGGTGGTCGTGCCGGTCAACCCCATGAACCGTGCCGACGAGCTGCAGCACTACATCCGCGACCCCCAGGCGCGCGTGGCCCTGATCACCGCCGACCTGGCCCCCGAGTTGGCGCGCGCCAATGCGGCCTTGCCCGAGGCCGAGCGCCTGCAGCACATGGTGGTGACCCAGTTTGACGACGGCTTTGACCCCGCCAACCTGGCGGCGGACGATCTGGCCCCGTCCTGGCACGACTGGCTGCTGCCGCAGCGCGCCCTGCCCACCGACGCCGGCTGCCAGGTGCACGCCTGGGCCGCCGTGTTGCAAGGCGGGGTGGGCGAGGCCCTGGCCCCGGTGCAGGCAGGGCCGGACGATCTGGCGGTGCTGCCCTACACCAGCGGCACCACCGGCCTGCCCAAGGGCTGCATGCACACCCACGGCAGCATCATGCACAACGTGGCCGCCTGCGCGGTGTGGGGCGTGAACACCGCGGGCACCGTGAACCTGGCGGTGGTGCCCATGTTCCACATCACCGGCATGGTGGTGGTCATGCACACCAGCCTCTACCTGGGCGCGACCATGGTGTTGATGCCGCGCTGGGACCGCGAGGTGGCGCGCCACCTGTTCCGCCGCTGGCAGATATCGCACTGGACGAACATCCCGACCATGGTGATCGACCTGCTGGCCAACCCCAACCTGGCGCGCGAGGACCTGCTGAGCCTGAAGATGATCGGCGGCGGCGGGGCGGCCATGCCAGAGGCGGTGGCGCAGCGTCTGCTCGATGACTACGGCCTGCGCTACCAGGAGGGCTATGGCCTGACCGAAACCGCCGCGCCCTCGCACAACAACCCCTCGCAACATCCCAAGAAACAGTGCCTGGGCATTCCGTTTGTGGGGGTGGATGCGCGTGTGGTCAACCCCGACACCCTGGAGGAGCTGCCGGTGGGCGAGAGCGGCGAGATCGTCATCAGTGGCCCCCAGGTGTTCAAGGGCTACTGGCAGCGCCCCGAGGCCACCGCCGCGGCCTTTTTCGAGCGCGAGGGCAAGCGGTTTTTCCGCAGTGGCGACATGGGGCGGGTGGACGAGGACGGCTATTTCTTCATGACCGACCGCCTCAAGCGCATGATCAATGCCAGCGGCTTCAAGGTCTGGCCCGCCGAGGTGGAGGCGCTGATGTTCAAGCACCCCAAGATCCAGGAGGCCTGCGTGATCGGCACGCACGACCCCTACCGCGGTGAGAGCGTCAAGGCGGTGGTGGTGCTGCGCCAGGGGCAGAGCGCCACGCCGCAAGAGATCATCGACTGGTGCCGCGAGCACATGGCGGCTTACAAGGTGCCGCGCGTGGTGGCGCTGGCCGAGAGCCTGCCCAAGAGCGGCAGCGGCAAGGTGATGTGGCGCCTGCTGCAAGAACAAGAAGCCCAGGCCCGGGCAGCGGGGTGAGCATGGACTTGAAACTCTCGATCCTGGAGCAGAGCGTGGCGATGGCAGGCCGCCCGCAGGACGCCGCCATCCGCCAGACCCTGGCCCTGGCCGAACAGGCCGATGGCTGGGGCTATGCGCGCTTTTGGGTGAGCGAGCACCACAGCCACCCGGCCATTGTGGGCAGCGCCCCCGAGGTCTTGATGGCCGCCATTGCCGCCCGCACCCGGCGCATCCGCATCGGCAGCGCCGGGGTCATGCTGCCGCATTACGCGCCCCTGAAAGTGGCCGAGCAATTTCGGGTTCTTGACGCGCTGGCGCCCGGACGCATCGACCTGGGTGTGGGCCGGGCCCCGGGCAGCGACGGGCGCACAGCCCAGCTGCTCAACCCCGACCGCATGGCGCACCTGCAGTTTCCGCAGTCGGTGCAGGACCTGCAGGCCTGGGTGAGTGGCCAGCCACTGCCGCCCGGTCACCCCGGCGCCGGGGTGCAGGCGCTGCCGCAATCGGCCACCGCGCCGCAGCTGTGGATGCTGGGCAGCTCGGACTACGGCGCCCAGTTGGCGGCCCATCTGGGCCTGCCCTATGCCTTTGCCTGGTTCATCACCGACGGCCAGGGCGCGCAGCAGGCCCTGGACCTGTACCGCAGCGGCTTTGTGCCGAGCGCGCAGCAGCCGCGGCCGCATGCGCTCTTGTGCGTGTGGGCCCTGGCGGCCGACACCGAGGAGGCCGCCTGGCACGCCTTTGCCAGCCGTGCGCGCTGGCGCATCGACCGCGACGCGGGCCGACTGGGGCCTTTGCTGCCCCCCGAGCAGGCCCAGCGCGCCTGGAGCAGCGCCGAAGCGCTTGCGCTCGAGCGCCTGCGCCAGCGATCAATGGTCGGCAGCGCCCCGCAGGTCGCGCACCGCCTGCGCCGCCTGGCCGCCGAGCTGGAGGTGCAGGAGCTGGCCATCATCACCTGGGCCCACGACCCGCAGGTGCAGGCCCGTTCCTACGAGCTGCTGGCGCGCGAATTCTCCCTGTCCGCAGAAGGTCAGGGCCAGCGCGCTAGCATGCCGGCCACCGCATAAACGCTCTGGAGACGCGCATGTTTGAAACCGCCATGGCAGGCAGCCTGCCCAAACCCGGCTGGCTGGCCGAGACCCACAAACTCTGGCCCCGCTGGCGCCACGAAGGCGCCGAGCTGGACGAGGCCCAGCGCGACGCCACCCGCCTGTGGGTGCGCCTGCAGGAAGAGGCCGGCATGAGCGTGATTGGCGACGGCGAGCAGGCGCGCCAGCACTTTGTGCACGGCTTTCTGGAGCAGGTCGAGGGCATCGACTTTGAGCACAAGGTGGCCATGGGCATCCGCAACAACCGCTACGAGGCCATGGTGCCGCAGGTGGTGGGGCCGCTGCGCCTGAAGGGCCGCGTCCATGCCCGCGAGGCGCGCTGGCTGCGCGAGGCCACCGAGCGGCGCGTCAAGTTCACCCTGCCGGGCCCGATGACGATTGTCGACACCGTGGCCGATCGCTTTTATGGCGACCGTGTGCGCATGGCCATGGCCTTTGCCGAGCTGCTCAACCAGGAAGCCCTGGCCCTGCAAGCCGATGGCATCGACATCATCCAGTTTGACGAGCCGGCCTTCAACGTCTACATGCAAGAGGCCGCCGAGTGGGGCGTGCAGGCGCTCGAGCGCGCCGCGCAGGGCCTGCGTTGCAAGACGGCGGTGCACATCTGCTACGGCTACGGCATCCAGGCGAATATCGACTGGAAGGAGTCGCTGGGGGAGCAGTGGCGCCAGTACGAGCAGATCTTTCCGGCGCTGGCCAAGAGCCGCATCGACCAGGTGAGCCTGGAGTGCATCCACTCGCGCGTGCCCCCCGAGCTGATGGCCTTGCTGGCCGGCAAAGAGGTCATGGTGGGCGTGATCGACGTGGCCAGCGAGCAAGTCGAAACCCCCGAGGAGGTGGCACAGACCATCGGGACCGCCCTGAAGTACGTGCCGCGCGAGCGCCTGATCGCCTGCACCAACTGCGGCCTGGCCCCCATGGACCGCGCGGTGGCCGAGGCCAAGCTGCGCGCCCTGGTCGAGGGCGCCCGCCTGGCCAACGAGCGTTTGGGATAAGGCGCCAAGGCGGCCCGCTCCGGCCGCCACCCATT
>JBEBDJ010000151.1:0-3656 GCA_041157045.1 Pseudomonadota bacterium | reverse complement strand
TGCTGATCAACCGCTCGGTGCAGGCGGCGGTGTTCGAATCCGATGTGCGCCATTTGCTCAGCGAAGGCCTGCCCTACGACCGCTGCCAGGTGGGCATCGTCACCCGCATGCCCACGGCAGCCGGGCTTGACGACCTCTACCCGGGTGGTGACGAGCGCATGCCCGACTGGGTGCGCACCCAAATCGACCTGGTCTTGCCGGGCGGCACCGCGCTGCTCAATGGCGCCGACCCGCAGGTCATGGCGCTGGCGCGCTACAGCGACGGCGAGGTGATGGTCTTTGCCGAACACGAAACCGAGCCGGCCCTGCAGCAACACCGCGCGGGCGGCGGCCGGGCCGCCTTCTGGCGCGCCGGCGTGCTGGTGCTGGCGCACGGCGCGCAAGAGACCGAGGTGTTGCAGCAGCAGCGCCCGGCGGTGGCCAAGCTGCTGCGCAGCGGCCGCCTGAGCGCGCAGGACATGCTGGTGGCCAGCGCCGCCGCCTGGGCGCTTGATGTGCCCGCCGACCTCATCCGTGCCGGTGTCAAGAGCTTCGGCCAGACGCCCCCCTCCCCTTATTGACGGGCCCGCCCCTTCACGAGCGCTCCATGGAAGTCTCCCGCATCCGGGCCCTGCGTGGCCCCAATCTCTGGACCCGGCACACCGCCATCGAGGCCATCGTCACCTGTGCCGAGCACGAACGCGTGCTCACGCCGGCGATGGACCAGCAGCTGCGCCGCATCTTTCCCGACGTGGGCCTGATCGAGGGCTTCCGGCCTGGCGAGACCACCGGCATGGCGCATGTGCTCGAGCGCGTGACGCTGGCCCTGCAGGCCCAGGTGGGCTGCCCCGTGACCTTCAGCCGCACCACCCTCACCGAACAGCCTGGGGTCTACCAGGTGGTGGCCGAGTACACCGAGGAAGACGTGGGCCGCGCCGCCATGGACTGGGCGCAGCAGGTTTGCCAGGCGGTGCTCGAAGGTCGCCAGATCGACATTGCCCCTGCGCTGGCGCAGCTGCGCGAGCTCGACGAGGACCTGCGCCTGGGCCCCTCCACCGGCTCGATCGTCGATGCCGCGGTGGCCCGTGGCATTCCCTACCGACGCCTGACCTCGGGCTCCTTGGTGCAGTTTGGCTGGGGCTCGCGCCAGCGCCGCATCCAGGCGGCCGAGACCGACACCACCAGCGCCATCGCCGAGTCGATCGCCCAGGACAAGGACCTGACCAAGCAGCTGCTGCATGCGGCGGGCGTGCCCGTGCCCATGGGCGAGCCGGTGAACAACCCCGAGCACGCCTGGGACGTGGCCTGCCGCGTCGGCCTGCCGGTGGTGGTCAAGCCGCAAGACGGCAACCAGGGCAAGGGCGTGACGGTCAACATCGCCTCGCGCGATGCCCTGGTGGCCGCCTATGCCACCGCCGAGCGCTATGGCACGGTGATGGTCGAGAAATTCCTGCCGGGCCACGACTACCGCCTGCTGGTGGTGGGCGACCGGCTGGTGGCCGCCGCACGCCGCGAACCGCCGCTGGTGATTGGGGATGGGGTGCACACCGTGCGCGCCCTGGTCGAGCTGGTCAACGCCGATCCGCGCCGAGGCGACGGCCACGCCACCTCGCTGACCCGCATCCGCTTTGACGACATTGCCATCGCGCAGCTGCGCGCCCAGGGCCTGGAGCCCGAGAGCGTGCCTGAGAAGGGCCGCCGCGTGATCCTGCGCAACAACGCCAACCTCTCCACGGGCGGCACCGCCACCGACGTCACCGACGATGTGCACCCCGAGGTGGCGGCGCGCGCGGTGGCGGCAGCGCAGATGGTGGGCCTCGACATCTGCGGGGTCGATGTGGTGTGCGAGTCGGTGCTGCGCCCACTCGAAGAGCAGAACGGCGGCATCGTCGAGGTCAACGCCGCCCCCGGCCTGCGCATGCACATCAGCCCTTCGTTTGGCAAGGGCCGCGATGTGGGCAAGGCCATCATCGAGCACATGTTCCCGCAAGGCGAGAACGGCCGCATTCCGGTGATTGCGGTCACGGGCACCAACGGCAAGACCACCACGGTGCGCCTGATCGCGCACCTGCTGCGGCAAAAAGGCCTGCGGGTGGGCATGACCAACACCGACGGCGTGTATGTCAACGGGCGCCAGACCGACTCGGGCGACTGCAGCGGTCCGCGCAGCGCGCGCAATGTGCTGATGCACCCCGAGGCCGATGCCGCGGTGTTTGAAACCGCGCGCGGCGGTCTGCTGCGCGAGGGCCAGGCCTTTGACCGCTGCCAGGTGGCGGTGGTCACCAACCTGGGGAACGGCGACCACCTGGGCCTGAACTACATCACCACCCTCGAGGACCTGTCGGTGCTCAAGCGGGTGATCGTGCTCAATGTCCAGCCCGACGGCATGGCGGTGCTCAATGCGGCCGATCCCATTGTGGCCGCCATGGCCCCGCACTGCCCCGGCGACGTGACCTTCTTCGCGCAGGACCCGGCGCAGCCGGCCCTGGCCGCGCACCGGGCGCAAGGCCGCCGCGTGGTGTATGTCGAAGACGATCAGCTGGTGGCGCAAAAAGGCCGCAGCGTGGTGCGCATTCCGCTGGCCGGCATCCCGGTCACGCGCGGGGGCCTGATTGGCTTCCAGGTCGAGAACGTCATGGCCGCGGTGGCCTCGGCCTGGGCGGTGGACGTGAGCTGGGACGACATCGCCCGCGGCCTGGCCAGCTTTGTCAGCGATCTGCAGGGCGTGCCCGGGCGCTTCAACCTGTTCGACTACCACGGCGCGACCCTGATTGCCGACTACGGCCACAACCCCGACGCCATGAACGCGCTGGTGTCGGCGGTGCAGAACATGCCCGCGCAGAAGCGCGTGGTGGTGATCAGCGGCGCCGGCGACCGGCGCGACGAGGACATCCGCGACCAGACCCGCATCCTGGGCCAGGCCTTTGAAGAGGTCATCCTGTACCAGGACGCCTGCCAGCGCGGTCGCGCCGACGGCGAGGTGCTCGGTTTGCTGCGCGAAGGCCTGCAAGGCGCCCCGCGCACCCAGCATGTGCAAGAGATCAACGGCGAGTTCCTGGCCATCGACACCGCGCTGGCGCGTTTGCAGCCCGGGGATCTGTGCCTGATCCTGATCGACCAGGTGCAAGAAGCGCTGGCGCACATCCAGTCACGCGCCCGCCCCATCTGAGGCGCTGCGGCGCGGCGCAGGCTCAGGCGCGCTGCAAGACCTGCGCCAGGCCTTGCGCCAGCGGCACCGACAGCGCCAGGGCCAGCAAGGCCAGGGGCCAGCCACGGGTGCGCCAGGCCGCGCACTCCACCCCACGGTACAGCGCCTGTGCGGCCAGCAGCGACAAGAGCATCGAGGCCAGCATGCCCAGGGCGTTGGGCCAGGGCGCGCTGCCGGCCCACTGCAGCACCAGGGCGCTGACCAGCACGCTGACCGGAAAGTGCACCAGGAACAAGGCGTAGGAGCGATGCGCCAAGGCCTGGACCCAGGGCATGGCCCGCGTGCGCCATGCCGCCGGCAAGGCGGGCGACCAGGCCAGCCACAGGGCCACGCCCCAGGCCAGGGCAATGCGGGTGCGCATCTCCAGCCACAGGGCCAGCGCGCCCAACACCAGCAGGGTCAACCAGCCCATCCCGCGTTGCAGGCCATCGGCCTGGCGCGTCCACCAGGCCAGCATGCCCAGGCCATA